>CALIJJ010000233.1 GCA_938017515.1 uncultured Pseudanabaenaceae cyanobacterium | reverse complement strand
TGCGTTAGCAAAGCCCTCGACTCTTTAGCATGCTACCGATGGTTCATTCCTAAGCGGGATTACCAGCCAACGCCTTTTGCGTTTTCTCACGGTTAATCTTGAACACGAGCGTTGCTAACGGTGGCAGACAGAGATCCAAGGAGTAGGGACGGCCATGGTATGACCAATCCTCAGTCCACTTGCCCCCCAGGTTGCCCATGTTGCTACCGCCGAACTCCTTGGCATCGCTGTTGAAGCGCTCTTCGTAGAAGCCCTTCTCGGGAACGCCAACGCGGTAATGAGCGTGGGGTTGGGGGGTGAAGTTACAGACGACGATGACGCGATCGCCCGTTTCCTTGTCGGTCCGTGTAAACGAAATTACACTGTGGCTCGTGTCGCTACAGTCAATCCAAGCAAAGCCTTGATCCGAAAAATCATCGGTAAAGAGGCAAGGCTCAGACTTATACATCGCATTCAGCGCCCCCACAAAGTCCTTCAGCTGAGCATGGGATTTGTTCTGCAACAGGTCCCAATCCAGGTCATTCCAGACATTCCACTCACTCCACTGACCAAACTCCATGCTCATGAAGAGTGTCTTTTTGCCGGGGTGAGTGAACATATAGGTGTATAGACAACGAATGTTCGCCATCTTCTGCCATTCATCCCCCGGCATCTTACCGATGATGTTGCTCTTGCCGTGAACCACTTCATCGTGGGACAGCGCCAGCATGAAGTTCTCAGTGAAGGCGTACCAGATACTGAACGTGACGTTGTTCTGGTGGAACTGCCGGAACCAGGGGTCCATGGCAAAATAATCCAGCATGTCATGCATCCAACCCATATTCCACTTCAGGTTGAAGCCGAGACCACCGACATAGGTCGGCCAGGAAACCATGGGCCAAGAGGTGGATTCTTCCGCGATGGATAGCGTACCAGGGAAGTAGCTGAACAGCAGGTGGTTGGTTTGGCGCAGGAAGTCCGCTGCCTCAATGTTCTCGCAGCCGCCGTAATCGTTGGCGACCCACTCACCGTCTTCACGGTTGTAGTTGAGATAGAGCATTGATGCAACAGCATCTACACGCATACCATCGATATGGTACTTGTCGAACCAGAACAGGGCGTTGGCAACCAAGAAGTTGCGCACCTCGTTACGGTTGTAGTTGAAGACCAGCGTGCCCCACTCCTTGTGCTCACCCTTGCGAGGATCAGCGTGCTCATAGAGGTGAGTCCCATCAAAGAAAGCCAAACCATGGCCATCCTTCGGGAAGTGACCGGGAACCCAGTCCACAATCACACCAATGTCGTTTTGGTGACACTGGTCAACGAAGTACATGAAATCTTCCGGGCTACCAAAGCGGGAGGTTGCCGCATAATAGCCCGTCACCTGATAGCCCCAAGAGCCATCGAAGGGGTGCTCTGCCACAGGCAAAACTTCAATGTGGGTAAAACCCAGCTCCTTGACGTAGGGAATCAGCTTCGCAGCCAGCTCCCGATAGGTGAGGAAGCGCGCACCGGGCTTATACTCCGCCACATCGACGGGGGCCTGCTCGGTTCCGTCGGTCAACTTGGGAATATCGTCACTGCCACCATGCATCCAGGAGCCCAGGTGGACCTCATAAACGGATACAGGCTTGGTCAGCGGATCACTACTGCGGCGTCGTTCGAGCCAGTCCTCGTCCTGCCAGGTGTAGGTTTCCAAGTCAGCCACGATGGAGGCCGTCTTGGGGCGAACTTCCTGCTGGAAACCGTAGGGGTCTGATTTCTCGTAGATGTGCCCTTCAGGGTTTTTAATTTCGTACTTGTAGGAAGCGCCTGTCTCAACGCCAGGAATAAACAACTCCCAAATGCCGCCATCGCGCCGACGCATCTGGTGGTTGCGTCCGTCCCAATTATTGAAGTCACCCAGGACTGAAGCATTACGCGCATTGGGAGCCCAAACTGCAAAGTTCGTTCCCACGATGCCTTCCACGGTGGTCTGGTGGGCCCCCATCTTTTCGTAGATGCGGTGGTGGTTGCCCTCACCAAAGAGATGGATGTCAAAGTCCGTCAATAGGGGAGATTTGTAGGCATAGGGGTCATAAAAGACCTTTTCATGCTCACCCTCATGAACTTTGAGCTGATAGTTGCCCAGTTCCTGCGCTTCAACAACGCACTCGAAGAATTGAGGATGATGGACCGATGCCATCGCCAATTCTTGACGCTTCTCGGGTTGAACTACCCAGGCTGATGTCGCATTAGGCAGATAGGCACGAATAACCCAGGCACTGCCGCCTTCATGCTCAATCTCATGGGGCCCTAACACCTCAAAGGGGTCGTGGTGATTGTTATGTACAACACGGTCGATCTGATCGGGACTGATAGTCGCTACCATCGCAGATGTTGGGGCTCAGGATAAAAGGACAGACTCAACGCTGTTGATACTGTACCAGCGCATTATTAAAAACTGTTACGTGTCTTGGATGAGAAATCGAGTATCACGTGGATTCTCTTTAGATTGGCTCAAGATTTCACGGAAAAATGTATCGAAACCCGCTTCTGATCGACTGGGATGAATCGATTAAGCTAGAAGGGCTAGGTTTCTTGTCCCAGCGTTAACGTATATCTCCCCAGAATTAACGTAGTAATCATGACCTATTGCCTCGGAATCATTACGCAGTTTGGCTTGGTAATGGCGGCGGATTCTAGGACCAATGCTGGGGTGGACTATATCTCCAAGTTCCGTAAGCTCTTTGATTTTTCGCTGCCGGGCGATCGCGTCATTCTGCTAGCCACCTCCGGCAGTCTCTCGGTCACCCAGGGGGTGATCGCTGCTCTCAATCAGGATCTCCGCCACCACTCAGCGGATAATCTGCACTCACTGTCGAGCATGCATGATGTCGTGCGCTACGTCGGCGATAAAATTCGCTCGGTGCAGGAGCGCGATCGCCCCTGGCTAGAAAAAGACGGCATTGACTACCACTGCAATTTTTTGGTGGGTGGACAGATTCGTGGCGAGGAACACCAGCTCCACCTGATCTACAGCCAGGGGAATTCCATCCAAGCCATGCCCGAAATGCCCTTTTTGCAGATCGGGGAGGCCAAGTACGGCAAGCCCATTCTCGACCGCACCTTGAATTTCAATACGTCGATGGATGCGGCGGCGACCTGCGCCCTCCTGTCCATTGATTCGACGATGAAATCCAACATTTCAGTTGGTCCTCCCATTAACCTCGTCACCTACGAAACCAATAGCTACGCCATACGCCACCAGCTCCAGCTACGCCTCGGCGACCCCTACTTGGCCAAAATCCGTAAGGAGTGGGAGACGGCTCTACGCAACGCCTTTGAGCTAATGCCGCCGATCGCATGGCAGCACCTGGCAGAAATCGAAGCGGAAGAGGATATTTTGATCGATTAGCCCGAGGGAGCAGGAACCGAGCAACGCTAAAAACCGGACTGAAGACGACGCTCCCACTCGGCATCGAGCTTTGCCTGTTGGTCCAGTTCCTGCTCAACCAAGTCTGTTTCCGTCGTGTAGGCTGCGTTGTCTGAGCTGAGCTGCTGACGGTTAGCAAACTGCTGGGCGTAGGCCAGCTTGGCACGCAGGGCATTGTCGGGAGAATGGAGCTGCTGGGCGAGGGATTGACGGTGCTGGTTGCGCTGTCGGATGCGGCGATCGCGCCACTGTCCCACCTGCCAACGAACCAACGGAATCAGCAAAAAGCCCAGACCGTAGACCAACAGGAGCGGATAAATCTGGCCCACAAAGACCAAGAAGCCCATGCCGGAATTGATCAGGTCCGGCAGCATCAGCCCGACAAAAATGGCCAAGCCAGCATTGACTGCCCCGAGCAAGCCTGCGCCCCAGAGCTGCCCTGAAGTGGCCTTGCTAAAGCGCCAAGGGTGTTCTTGTAGCGCCGGTTGAGCCTGCGCACGGATGTCCTCACCGGCAGTGACCTGAAGCTCCGGGAATTGGTAGACGAGTTCACCCGCTGGGCTCACCTGGGGTTGACCCTGAAAGCGCGTCAGGACAGGCAAAATGGCGTCATCTGGGTCTGTCTTGGATTCGTCGAGGAAGGGAAGGACTTGTTCGGCGGCGATCGCCCCCTGGTTACTCCGAATCACTTGGGCAATGGATTGCCAGCGTCGATCGTCTAGATCGGCATTGGGGTCACCATCACCAAAGAGGAACGAAAAGATGGCTTCGAGAAAGTTGAGTTCTGATTGGGGACGAGCCTTTTGGAGAGAGCGTTGCGATCGCGATCGGCCTCTTGTTGTGTAACCACCTGAATATCCACCGCCTATCCAGTCGGCATAGAACATCAGCCGGAAGATACTTTCAAGAATGGTACCCAGAAAGTGGAAGACACCGCTGAGGTCAACAGAGCTGTCGTTATCTCCGTCTTTGCTGCTGGCAGCTGACATGGCTGCAACGGCGGCGATGATGAGGGCGATCGCCAAAATCCCAATGGACAAAATTAGGACGACACCAAAGGACATCCGAATCAAATAAAACAGAATTTTCCAGGCTTGCCCGAGCCATTGTTTCAGACGTAGTTGCCAATACTTCTGAAAGAGGACACTGCGAAAGTTCTTGGGAAATGTATAGGCAATATCGCCACTGTCCGCCACTTGCAAATGGCCACCGACTTCGCTGGCGAGGGCGAGGAGTCCCTGCTCGGCAACGGGGATGCGCAGTCCAGCGTTAGCCGCAACGTCGCCGACGCTGACGCGGTAGTCGAGGGCTTCGACGGCCTGCATGACTTTGGGTTCTAGCTCGGGTGCCATGGTGCGTTCTCCCGAAGAGATCGGTGTGTGCGGGGAGGAATAGTTCTTCTTTCTAGGGTAGCGATCGCGGTGGGGAGTTGTCGGTAAAGGTTAAGTACGGTTTCCTGGGGCTCGTGATGCAGAATCCCTGCACATGAAACGACAATACACAGACATGAGCAATGAATCGAGATAGAGATAAAACTATTTCATTTTTTAGGAGAAAAATAATGGCTCTCTACAACACTAATTCTGAGGTCTAGATGCTTGCAATTTTTTATCCTTTGTCAGTGGTAATAGGCTGCCAGAGAAACTGCATAGGGAGGGCAATCTCTCCCAATTCAATCGTTAGCACCACAATTCAATATGGAACCTGATCGATTATGCCTCGACTCACAGTAGATGGAATCCTCAACGGAACCCTTGGCGCAGACGTCTTTGAAGGCGAAGATTCAACGGGAGTCCCTTCCATCGGGATTGACATTCAGGAACCCGGACGGATCTTTGCTTTCTTCGGGGAAGACGTTATCACGGGCAATGGTAACAATAGCGGGGCAGGACCGAATGGGGGTGGCATTGGTATCCGCAACCAGGGACGAGTCAATACTGGAGGCAGCAACGACAGTATCACCGGCACCGGTATTGGCGGAGATAACGGTAGCTTGGAGTCTTCCAGGCGAAACGGCATTGGCATTCAAAATAGCAACGATCTCTATGGCGCAGGCGGCGACGATACCATCATCGGTATCGGCAGAGGCGGCACTACAATAGACCCTAGCCAAGGAATTGGCATTGAAAACAGCGGCAGTATCCGAGGTGGCGCTGGCAATGACACGATCAGAGGCAATGGAACGGGCGGCAACAATGCCATTAGTGGCGGGGGAGGCAGCGGAACGGGGATTGATAACACCGGTACAATTTCCGGCGGCTTAGGAAACGATCTCATCGAAGGCATTGGTCAAGGCGGAGATGGCTTTGTTCCAGGACGTGGAATCGGCATTCGGAATGCTGGAACCATTACCAGTGGATTGGGTCAAAACACGATTAAGGGCAGGGGTCGGGGTAACCCAGGTATTCACAATACCGCCACCGGAATCATCACGGGAATCGGTGGAGCAGATACGATTACCAGCATCGCAACACCGAGAGCATTCAACTTTGATCCGCCAACGGTTTTGGGCTTTCTTAATGAAGGCACGATCAAGACTGGAGGTGGCCAGGACGTCATCGAGGGTACAGTCACAGGCAACACGACCTTCGGTCCTTACAGATTCATCGGTTTAGATAATACCGGTACTATCGATGCCCAAGGCGGCAATGACCAAATTACGGGCACAGGAGCGGCCAACAATTCTGTCCCATCGGCTTCAGGCAGCGGTATCGGAATTCGCAATCGCGGCACCCTGAAGACTGGCGTTGGCCGTGATCAGATCACAGGAACGGGAAACAACGGGAGTACAGCGGTTTCGGGTCAGGGTAGCGGCATTGTCAATGCAGCAGGGGCTGTGATTGATACGGGGGCCAATGCGGACAGCATCACAGCAACAGGAAATATTCTTGGTATCGATAATGCCGGGGATATCCTCACGGGCACTGGTTTTGACACCGTGACTGCCACCGGAGCAGATGCGTTCAGCGGGTTTGGCGGTGGCGGCACATTAGATTTGGGTTTCGGGAACGATGCCGTCATTGGTTTCGGCAACCAAACCGTTGACGGCGGATTCGGCCAAGATACGGCGACGTTTGCCTTTGCCCTCGACGCCAGTGTGAGTTTGGGCAGCAGCGCCAGTAACGCGATCGAGATTACGGCCAACGGTATTACGATGGCGTTCGTGAATGTGGAAAGTTTTATTTTTAATACAACTACTTTCTCTCTCTCGGATCTACAGGCTCTCGTTTGATTAGCAGCAAGGCTTCTGCAATAAACGAAGCTTGCGACTAGCCAAAAGAAGAAACCCGGCCTTTCCAGCCAGAACCCCAGCTTCTGCGAGAAGCCGGGGTTCTAAACACCCTCAACCTGTTGCAAAAACACGACGTAATCCACCTCGAACAAGACCGCTACCGCTTCGTCGTCGAACTCATGCGCCGCTGGGTCACGCAGCAATACTAACAGCCTAAAATTAATAGAAAACCCGATTCAAACAATTCAGTACTGGCAATATTTTTGCTCTAATCAGAGTTAAAAAACAGATCCAAATCGAGTACGAAAAGCACTCTATTTTGCAGAAATCTTCATGCCAATTAACTCAAATCAGCTTAATGCCAAACTGGCAAGACGACAAAATGTTCTCCAACTAATCTGCTTTCATGCAATTTCAAACAGCAATTGCACCGCACGCAATTACACCTCACTCAGGATTCAACCATGACATCCCTCAGCACAGAAGCACCCATCGTTCTTGACCACGCCATCCAGCATCGGCCAACCAGTCGCCTCGTCATTCAAGATCTAGAATTTGAGTCCAACATCACCATTGCCGAAGCCGACGAGCTAGCCGGAGAAGGCTTTCTCAGTGGTCTAGCAGGAGCCGCAGTCGGTGGGTTGGCTGGCGCAACCGCAGGGATTGCGAGCTATGCCACGGGACAACTCTACGACGGCGCAACGGGTCGCGGATGGAGCTGGAGCTGGCGCGATGCGGGCCGCGATGTTGCAGTCGGTACCGTCGCAGGGGCTGTTTCCGTCGGCACAACGGCATTCTTCATCCCAACACCCTAGTGAGCTTCCTTCAGGCAGGACAGAACACTCTCTTTTACTCGCGAAGCCCTCAACGATTACGCTATGAATCTGCTTCCCTTCGTTCGTTTCCTTATCTTCGTCCTTGTCTTCTCGGCCCTAACCGTTTGGCTAGGAGACGCAAGCTGGCTAGCGGCGCTCAGAACAGCCACCATTGCGGGAGTGTTTTTTGTCATTTGCTTTGAAGCACTCACCCATTGGATAACAGAATAAAATAAAGCCGCCAACAGAAGAGAACCGGCCACAGAATAGAACCGAAAAAAACACCCGGTCTTTCCAAAACCGGGTGCGAAACTCACTCATCTTTTGCGGGCAGGTTTGACCTCTATCGACGACCTGCTCCTACGCCAAAACCATGGCACCCTAACTGTTGGGCAATGCTTCGGGGCGCAGCGTCAGCTCCACATCCTCACCTCCCCGGTCCAGGGAAATAGCAAGGCGATCGCCCACCCGCTTGGCCCGCACTTGCTTCTGCAACCCTTCAGAATTGGCAATTTCATTGCCATCAATCTCCTGGATCACATCGCCCGCCTTCAGGCCAGCCCGCGCCGCCGGAGAATTGGGTACGACCTCCACAACCAAAGCCCCCTGGCTCGCCGCCACATCAAAGGGACGTCTCGGATTGTTGTTCAGCTCTTGCTGCACCTCCGGCGTCAGGGTCACCATCTGAATCCCAATGTAGGGATGGTCCACCTTGCCCGTGGCAATGAGCTGGTCGGCAATGGTCTGCACCGTATTAATCGGAATCGCAAAGCCCAAGCCCTGGCCATTGCGCAGAATCGCTGTGTTCATGCCGATGACCTCACCCCGCGCATTCAGCAGCGGGCCACCGGAGTTGCCGGGATTAATCGCCGCGTCGGTTTGGATGTAGTCCACCCGCTGTTCCGGCGCACCGATCTCAGAGCTGGCACGGCCCGTCGCGCTGATGATGCCAGCGGTGACGGTGTTGTCCAGGCCGAGGGGGTTGCCGATGGCGATCGCCCATTCTCCGGGCTGGACTCGCTCCGAATCACTCAGCGCCACCGTGGGCAAATCGCTGCCTTCAATCTTGATCACCGCCACATCCGTGACAGAATCTTCGCCCATGACCTTGCCTTCAAACTGACGGCCATCTTTTAGCGTCACCGTGACGCGGTCGGCCCCATCAATCACATGGGCGTTAGTCAGAATCGTCCCCGTCTTGCTGATGATGAAGCCCGACCCGACGCCGCGCTCGGTTCGCTCTTGCGTGGCTCCGGGGGGAACGTTGGCGAACTGCTCGCCAAGAAAACGCCTGAGGAAGGGGTCGCTGCCAAAGCTGGACGCTTGCACTGTGCGCGAAGCGTTGATCCGCACCACCGCATCGCCCGTCTGAGCTACCACGTCGCGGATTGTGTTGGAGCCGGGCGTGATTGCCAAACTGTTGTCGTTGCGAAGAATCGGTGCCAGGTCGTTGCG
>CALIJJ010000232.1 GCA_938017515.1 uncultured Pseudanabaenaceae cyanobacterium | reverse complement strand
CGCAGCAACGTACCCTGGGTTCGGGGCCAGTTTTGTTGGGTATGGCTTTATCAAGCGGCCCATGGGCTGGCTAAACCTGTCCGTACAGGTCTTTGGTTCTCTGGGGATTGCTGGCTGATTGGAGTAAGGGGACGGAATAGGGGGCGAACTTGCGATCGCCCCCTATGACTTGGGCGCTCGTCGATGCAGCTCAATCTCATCGGCCAGAATCCGTAGATCGTAGGCTCCAAAAAAGCTCTGGCCTAGGTAGCCCGCCGTTTCCCACTCGGCAATCACCACCCGCACCAAATAGGTTTCCGCCAGACCCACTTGAATCTTTTGTACACAACCCGTCTCCGCCTGGACGGTCTGGCCATCGACGGTGCGGAACCAGATCGAGCCCATGGGCGTATAGTCCAACTGATTGGCGAGGGATCTGGGAATCACCGTGAAGGGGGTTCCCGTGGACAGGGTTAGTTCCACTCGGTGATGTTCATTGAACACAGCAGCCACCACGGGCGTGCCCTGTTGTTGGTAGAGCACTGGGATGCGGATGATGTTGGCCTGGGCAGCTTCTTCCTCTGCTTTTTGCGCGGTTTGAGCCTGCTTGAGCTGTTCAACCCGATCGAGAATGGCTCGATAGCGATCGCCCTCACCCCGATTGAGCCAGAGTGTTGCGGCATGGCTGAAGTCTTCAATGGCACCGTCGAGATCCCGCGTTTCCCAGCGAACCTCGGCCCGGCCTTGGTAAAGCGCGGGTTCATCGACCCCCGCCCCCAAACCATTGGAATAGTCCTTAAAGGCGTCTTCCCAATGGCCCAGTTGCTGATGGGCTTGGGCGCGATGCAAAAAGATTCGGGTATTGGGCTTGCCCGGTTCCATCAGATGTGTGAGGTCGGCGATCGCCCCGGTTGCATCCCCCAGCGTCATGCGCAGGCAGGCTCGCCGCAGCTTGATTGCTTGATTCTCGGGCTCTAGCTCCAGCACTTTTGCCATATCGCGGACAGCAGCTTCCTTCTGACCCAGTTGTCCTTGCACCTCGGCACGGTGGCACAGGGCTTCAACGTTGTCTGGTTCAAATTGTAGAAGCCAGTTGAGATCGATGAGTGCAGCGGCATAGTCCTGGGTATTGCAGCGCTCGATGGCCCGTTTGAGATACGCCTCAGAGGAAAGCGTCGGATCAATCGTCCCCTGAACCGTGGGCCGTTGGGTGTCCTGCTGAAGCTGCTCGGCTTTGGTGATGCAGGACTGGGCGCGGTTTTTGTCGGGGTGTGTGGCGGTGAGATAGAGGCGGGCGGCTTGCTTGTAGGCTGCGATCGCCTGGGCTAGATTGCCGAGCTGGGTGTGGGCCTTGGCCATGACTTCCGGGGCGGAGGCAAGGCTGGGCTGGAGCTGGGCGGCTCGTTGGGCATCGGCCACAGCGGCACGGGCCAAACCCAGATGGAATTGGGCGATCGCCCGTCCCAAAAAGCCAGGTGCGTAGGTTGGTTCTGCTTTCAACACCTGATTAAACCCATCCAGGGCCGCTGGGTATTGCTTGGCTTTGAGGTCTGCCATGGCCTGGGGATAAAGGTTCGGCAAGGATGCAGAATCCGAGGGTTGATTTGAGGATGGTGTCATCGGTTGCTCCAGCCGGGTGCAAAAGCTCATCATGCCTACACTGTAATTTTATTGGTTTCTCTGGTTTTGGTGTTTGATGTCTATCAATAAAAGAGGCAATGGAAGAGGCTGGGGCTGAGAAAGTTTGGGAACG
The DNA here is from genome assembly GCA_938017515.1 of uncultured Pseudanabaenaceae cyanobacterium. Taxonomy (GTDB): domain Bacteria; phylum Cyanobacteriota; class Cyanobacteriia; order PCC-9006; family JAAUQQ01; genus JAAUOP01. Next base: position 18,124 of record CALIJJ010000232.1, on the reverse strand, counting down.
CTAAGACTAGCTCTGCCACGATCAGCTTCTCTCCGCCATGGCCCAATCTAGAAAACAACCCAAGCGATCGCCCCTCACCGATAATCCCCTCCGTAACCCTGGGCAATCGATTGATGATGCGCTGTGGGACTTGCTCCATGACGAGTTTCTGCAATGGAGTTTTATTGGTCTCTTTGCTGCCTTAATGATGGGCTCAGAGTGGTGGCGATGGTTGACGAAAGCACCGCCGGTTCCCTTTTTGATGAGTCTTTTTGCTATCCCACTAATCGCCTACTGTATTTGGCGAGCTAGACGAGGCTTGAAGCGAGCTGAAAGCCTCAAGCTAGGCCGTGATGGAGAGAGAGCTGTCGGCCAATTCCTGGAGCGACTGCGTGTTCAGGGCTATCAGGTTTTCCATGATGTACCGGGGCCAGACTTTAACCTCGATCATGTTCTGATCGGTCCTGCGGGGATTTTCACGATCGAGACCAAAACCTACAGCAAGCCCCGCCGAGGCAATCCAAAGGTCTCCTTTGATGGCCATCAACTCACCATCGGTCACTATCAGCCCGAGCGAAACCCCGTCGTACAGGCAACTGCCCAAGCCCAATGGTTGAGCCAATTCCTAGAGCAAAGCACAGGCCAGAGCTATAGACCAAAGCCTGTCATCGTCTTTCCGGGATGGTTTGTGGAACCGTTATCGGCAGAACAAAGCAAGCGCCTCTGGATTTTGAATCCAAAGGCGCTCCCGGCGTTTCTCGAAACGTCACCCTGTGTTCTCACAGATGAAAAGATTCACCTCACCGCTTACCACTTGTCTCGCTATATTCGGACGAGTTGAAGCAGTTGCTGATGCTTATTTAGGCTCAATTGTAGTAGCTCAGTCTAATTGCTCGCAAAGGCCCAAAATTCTAAGCAGCGGCGGCGGCAAAGACTTACTCTACCGTGAGTTCTAATTCAGGAAAGATGCGGGAAGCGAGTGTATCCCCCGCAATGAATCGGCGCATTTGATACTCCCCCTCTTCCAAACAGCACACTGTAATCGTGGGCTGTTTTGGCTGGCCAATATGTCGCACTGCTCCCAGCGCTCGAAAATCAACCATCCAGTATTCGGCAATCCCCATGGCCTCGTACTCCACAAACTTGTGGCCGTAATCGTCCCGCCAATTTGTACTGACAACTTCCACGACGAGCGGAATCGTTGAACCATTTTGAATGACGGACGCTGTTGGCCAAAGTTCTTCCTGGGCAAGATGTTCTCGATTGAGAACAACGATATCTGGGACATAGCCAGACCCCTGGGCCTGAGGCTTGATTAAGCAAGTGCAAGGGTAAGCAAGTGCAAGGGATGGAATAGGGCAATGTACGACGCCGAATTTCAAAGCTCAGCTCATCACCGACGAAGCCACCGACATCTTCGTCGGGACCTGCGGGTCTTATCTCAACAACAACTCCCTCAATTAACTCATAGCGTCGGCCACCTTCCGGATACCAATCCAGAAAAGCTTCGAAGGTCATGGGGCTTAACTGTGCCTGAACCATGGTGAGCGACTGCCGATTTTAATGACATCTCTACTCAATGGTCATGTTCCAGTTTAGCCCGGTTGTTCCTGGGCTTCTAACGCCGCAATACCTTCGAGCGAATCCGTCCGACAAACTGGTCAAACTCCGGCAAGCGCAACCGTGATGCCATCGCCAAAAAGATGCCCAAGCCGACACAGCCCGATACGGCTAGCTCGATGAAATGTCCGAAGAAATTTCCCTCTAGGAAGCGGGCTGCAGGTAGTGCTGCTTGAATGCCCAGCATGACAAAATAGGCCATCACGCCGGAGAAAATGCTCGCTCCCGTCAGACCCAGCAGAGGGCGCAGCCAACGCAACAGCGGCAAGCCATTTAAGCGACTATTCAAGAACCACAGCAGCGCCCCCATCGACGCCACGTTGACGCCCACCGTTGCCAGCACCAAACCGGGGGTGCCCCAGCCAAACACGCGCACAAAGAAAAAGTCCAGCACCGCATTGAGCAGAATATTGGCCATGCTGATGCGGAAGGGTGTCGTGCCATCACCCAAACCATAGAACACTCGCACGAGCACGTCTCGGCCCAGATAGACAAACATGCCCGTGGCATAGGCCATCAGGACGGATGCAACAATTGTAGAGGCATCTGATTGGAAGGCACCGCGCTCATAAACCACTTGGACAATGGGCTTGGCCAGGGCAAAGATGAGAGCACCGACGGGGAGCATGGCGATCGCCGTCAGTACCAACCCCTGACGAATGCGTTCCTTCAGCTCCGGCCAATCCTGCGGGTCCCGCAGCCGCGAGAACACCGGCAAAAATGGCACCAAAATCATGTTCGACAAAATGCCCAGGGGAGCTTGAACCAACAAATTGGCATAGTTCAAGGCCGACACCGATGCCGCTGGATTGGGCAAATAGGAGGTAAAGAACATGTCGGTATAGACATTGATCTGAAGCATGCCCGAAGCAAACAGCGCGGGACCTAAGACCCGAGTCACGTCCTTTACGCCGGGGTCATTAAAACCAAACCGTAGCCGCAAATTGCCCAGACCCTCACGCTTCTGCGCCCATACTTGGGCCAGCCACTGCAAGACGGTTCCGGAGAGTGTTGTCGCAGCAAGCACGATGCCGCCAAGCATGGCGTACTGCGGGGTCATAATATCCGAACCCAGCGTCAGCCCCAGTGCACCCACGCCCAGGATCACGGCAAGGCTAGACAATAGCGGACTAATCGAGGGTAGCCAGTACTGGTCGGCCGCATTAAGTGCGCCAAAGCCGATACCAATCATCCCCGCAAACCAAGCCATCGGGGCCATGATTTGGAGCTGACGAATGGCGATTTCCCTGACTTCTAGACCCGCCGCCGTGGACTGTAATCCCGGTGCCAGCAAATCAATCATCAGCGGGGCCGCTGCGACCACAATCAGCGTGACGCCCAGCAGCACCAGTCCGACCAATGTCGAAACGCGTTCAATCAGGGGGCCGGACTCATCTTTGTTGCGTTTTGCGAGGGCACTGACAATGGCGCTGTGGAACGGACCGTTGATGCCACCCAGCAAAATGAGAAAGAAACCGGGAATGATGCTGGCAAATTCGTAGGCACCCACCGCAGGCCCAACCCCAAAAGCTGAGGCGATCGCCACCTGTCGTCCCAGACCCACGACTTTGCTGAGCAGGGTTGCGATCGCGACAATGCTGGCAATGCCCACGAGCGATCGTTTGGCCCCAGCATTGCTGGCGGGCTCAGATTTGGAGTCGTGCTCTGGTTCGGGCTGAAGCTCGGGGGAGGATTGGGTCTCTTCAGGCGCAGTCATGGATAGAGATGCAGATGGAACGGCCTCAAGTATACGGTTCTAGACCGCAACGTCGAGGGGCAGACCTGCAAGCTGGGATTCTGCGGCGAAGTTGGGGCGAAGTTGGAGAGGGATGAAAAGGGACACCACTGCGATGTCCCGTAGGGGATGCAGGGTTGCCTAGCCGCGATTTTTTTCCAAGAGCAGCATCATGAGCAGACTTAGCAGAATACTGGATTCATCGGCTTCGGAGAGCTCATCGACCTTCTTGATGGAAAAGATACGAGAAAAGAGGGCAGGCGTCTTTTCCAGCCGCATCACGACCTGCTCGTCGGGGCGACTGACCAAGTAGGTGGGGTTAAACACAAACCCACTCAGCATCCCCACAACGGGAATTTCTCCAAAGAGTGAGTCAGCGACCTTGACCCAGGGATTCTTTTCAGCAATGGTAAAAACGACATCTTCGCCGTGAAAAATGTCGTAGCGAGCCCGCCAGATAGAACGCATGCCTCTGCGCTTCACGGCCCCAAAAACACGGCCGTTTTCGTCTGAAAAGTTGTACCGCGCGGAAAAGTCGATGACACGGTCAGCCTTAATTTCGTAGTTGAGTTGGTTGCGTTCGCGATCGCCAAAGACACCAATCACTTCCTTGAGCTTAAATATCTTCTGCCGCACAAAGAAGATAATCTCCCCTGTTTGATCTGTCACTTCGACTTGCTTGGCCAGGGACCACTTAAACTTCAATTCCAGAGGATAACGCATCGGCTCAGAACCTATAGAGATCTATTTAGTGAACAATCTTCATATCGAAACGCATACTCTTAGTAATCCCTGAACCAGGAGGAACACAACGCTCTCCAGCATTTTCTCCTCATCCATATCGTCACAAATTATTGAGATGGCCTCATCGAAGACTGATGCGCTTTCACAAAGAAGAGAAGAACATGATTTTTGGACAATACAGCCAGCGATGGGGCCGACATTGCTGGCGCTGAATCATACTTTTTCTTACAGGGTGATCATACTCCAACTTCTTCGCTTGCCTATTTAATCTCTATTCCATGGCTGATAGCCTTTTTTAAGCCTCATTGATAATGTTGTGTTGGCTAAGCAGGAATCAGGCTGGATAAATTCATGTTCGACTCAAATAAAATAGCAGTATTGACCGCAATTTTTTCTCAATAAAAAGGATTTTATTTAATCATTTTTAAGTCAATTTTTATGGACTTCTGTCGGCAAATTGGCAGGTTTTTCTTGAGGAACTAGAGCATCTTGAGGATGACGTTGAGCCTCTTTTTCTACCTACTATGACTTCCGAGATTCTCTTTCTGAAGCCCGATCCAGGTTTGAAGCCATTCAGTAACGTTGCTTCTGGAACGGGTGGGCTAAACTTCTACGCCAACAAGCGTTCGGATGTTGTCCTGACCTCGGCAGAAGCGAATAGTTTGGTCAATGGGGGCGTCTCTGCGGCGATCGCCACCGCCGCTGCCAGCTACATCGCAGACGCCAAATTTTCTTCCGTCTTCAACGACAGCAGTGTCTTTGGACAAGGCGGAACATATCAGGGAGAAGCCAGCAGCAGTGCAGAGATCTTGGCCACCTATCAAGTAGGTTCTGGCGAAACGCTAGCCTTTAACTTCGAAGCGGCCATCAATCTACAGGCCACAGAAATTGAAAATTCCAAGCACTACTACTCCCTCGTGGAGCAAGGGACAAAATTCCTTGTATTAGATGTATCTTCCAACAAGAAGATGCCCAAAATTATTGGTCACTTTGGCATCGACGGTGCCCTAGAGTCTGCCCAAAAGCGACTTGATAAGTCTCTGAGCAAAAGCCAAAATATCATGCTGTTTGAGGATGCGATCGCATCAGATATCGATCGCAATAACGGCAGCGACTTTCTCAAGCGTCAGGTCTCAGGCAAGTTCAGCAAGCGCTTCGATGCCCAGAGCAGCATTGCCGTGGTCAAGGTCAGCAGCAGTTTTACCAAGATTGCAGGCGATGGACTGACGGATAAAACCGTGGGTCTAGTGTTGGACGGTGGTTTAGGCGATGACCGGCTGCGGGCCTATCGTCAGCGAGCCAATGTCTACGGCAGCCTAGGCAATGACAGAATCGAGGGCGATTACCAGAAAAATATCCTAGAAGGTGGCGGTGGCAATGACCGATTGTGGGGCAATGGCAATCGGGACAAGATCCACGGTGGATCTGGAAATGATGCCCTCTATGGAGGTGATGATCACGATATTCTTGTCGGTGGTTTAGATCAGGACTATCTATCGGGAGGTCGTGGCAATGATTGGTTGGTGGGTGTGAACTTGACCCAAGCAGAGGCTGGCAACGGTGAAGTGGATAAGTTAACGGGCAATCGGGGGTACGACAAGTTTGTCCTCGGCGATCGCAAGCAAGCTTACTATGTCGGCATGGGCGACAGTGATTACGCCCTAATCACAGACTTTGAAACCGGCCGCGATCGTATTCTGCTTCACGGTGGATCTCGCGACTATGCAGTTGAATATGCAAAAGTGAGCGGGGGCCTCGTGACAGGCTCGCGAATTTACTACACTGGCAGTGGACAGCGAGATTTAGTCGGTTTGGTCGCCAATCGCAACCTAGAAGGCAAGCTATCTCGCTCCTACGTGTTTGCTTACAATCAAACCGTCAATCTGTAGATCTAGGCGGTGAGTCTATGGGTTTGGCTTCGTTTTGCAGAGGGGGATTCTGCGGGCGGGCCAGATTCAATGTGTCGGATTCAATGTGTGATGGGTCATCGAATCGTTATCGTTCAGCGATCCGCGAGTACCTCTCGATAGTGAGGTCTGCAGCCCAGTAACCCAGTCACCTAGCAACCCAGCTTGAGGAAAACTGAAGTCCGGCATTCTGGCAACATCGGCCAGAGATGTTTGCTTCATCATGGGCCCAAGTTCAACACAATTCAGGGCCTTGATTATGGCAATTCCAAACACCGCTGGTGTATTACCAATCAAACCAGCCATTACTGATATTGCTCTCGAAGAATATAGCAAAGCCGTGGACGGTCAGCTCTCGGATAGACTTTATAGCTTGGTCGGTTCCGAATCCTATGAAGCCTTTAGTTCGGTCTGGAAATTTGCCAACCAATGGCGTTTTCCCCAGCTCCTGATTGGCACGAATCAAGACGATACCTTAAACGGCAAAGCAAATCAGGGCAATCTCATCTTTGGTTTGGATGGCAACGATACGCTGCGCGGCAGGACCAAGGATGATTTCCTGTTTGGTGGTGACGGTGATGATGAACTCTTGGGAGGAGGGGGACGCGATCGCCTCTACGGCGGCGAGGGCCGCAATACGCTCAGCGGCGGTGGTGGCAATGACCGTATCGACAACCGTTTGGGTAGCGGCCGCATTAATGGTGACGGCGGCAATGACCTGATTTTAGTGGGTACCCCCGGCAACGATATCAACGGCGATGGCGGCTTCGATACAGTGGATTATCGCAGTCTGGGCAAGGGACGCTCGATTGCTGTGGAGGGTATCCCGGTCCGCGATAATTACATCGTGGATCAAGGGGCCCCCTCGGTGGATCGCCTGCAAAATATGGAAAAAATCATTGCGCCGGGGGGGAAGGGTAGCCGCTTTATCCTGGCGCGGGCCAACACCGACATTCCCGATTCGCCTCCCGATGCGACGATCAATCTTCAGTCGGGTCAAGTGACGTTTGCGAATAAAGCGGGCGATCGCCTGCGCAGCCGCTCTCTACAACTCCGCAACTTCTTTAGCGCGACCGGCTCCAACAACACTGACAAGATCATTGGCAATAATGCGGCCAATATCCTCAGCAGCGGCGGCGGGGCCGATCGGATTTTGGGCAAAGGCGGCAATGACATTTTGGTGGGTGGCGTGCTGACAGGTGGGGCCACGATGACCGGTGGGGCAGGCAGAGACCAGTTCCTGATTCCGGCGGCCTATCGCCTTGAGCGGGGGGCTCGCCAGAGCACTGAGGTGGAACCCTACACGATTACGGATTTCTCGAAGGGGGAGAAGATTCTGGTGGTGGCCGATCGCTTTAATGTGCAGGAAGGTCCGCTGAGTGCTGAGCAGTTTGGCATGGGTCGGGAGTTCCAAACGCCGGAACAGCGGTTTGCCTATGACCCCAAAACCGGTGAGCTATTCTATGACATCAATGGCTCTGATCCGGTGATTCCCATGGCAACCTCTCTGGGCACCAGCACGAAGATCGCGACACTGAAGGGGGCACCGACGTTGCGGGCTAGTAGCATTGTGGCGATCGCCAGCGATACACCGTTGCTGTCGGATGTAGCGGTGCTACCTCAGTCGGTTTAGACTCCCAGAATTGGGGAATGGGGGAGACTGTCCAGCTCGTGCAAGAGACTCTGCTACCTATTGATCGAGTTTTCCTTTCTTTGTTAGCAGCTCAACAGGCTCTACCGGATAAAACGCCTCCTCATCAAGCTCAAAGTAAACATCAAGGTCCAGGCGTAGCCCTCGTTCCACAATTTGCTTGAGAATCTCGGGCGAGAAATCAATTTCTCGATTCCAGCGTTCGCACCACAAGTCACAAAATAAGTCAGCATCAAATTTCTCTGTGAGCCTTTGCCAAATCGTTAGATCCTGCGTCGTCTGAGAAAAAAGACGTTCGATCAGTTCTTCCAAGCTAAGCTATGTTGGCTTTTCCGTGGTCTACCTCCACGACCCAACCTTTTGGACACGATCGCTCACTTTTCCTCTAAAAATGTCTCCTCTCCGATAAGCTACCTTTGGTTCCAGCCCCAACTGCTTTGTCACCTCATCTGGGTCTAAATCATCTCCCCAAAACCGAAGCGTCACCGACGATCGATCAACCTCACCACCTGCAATCCAAGTCAACTCGCCAACAGGCTGATTCGGCGGCAAACGCTTCAGCGCAGCTTCCCAGGCAGCGATCGCATCACTCCCACGCAAGTAGAAGAAAATCTCCAGCGCATCATACTTGCGCTCATGGCAAGTTGCTAAGGCAATAATCGCTGCATCCGCCAATGGGTAGCCATAGGCCCCACAGGAAATTGCCGGAAATGCGATCGACCCACAACCATTCTCCAGAACCAAATCCAAACTGGCCCGATAGGCCGACGCCAACAGCAATTGCGGATTCTTATCCTGCCGATAGCGCGGCCCCACCGTATGGATTACATACCTTGCCTGCAGATTTCCCGCAGACGTAATCCGCGCTTTACCCACTGGACAACGAATCCCATTGACCGCCTTCACCCGACGGCAGGCCTCCAAAAGTTTCGGCCCTGCCGCTCGATGAATCGCACCATCTACACCACCACCGCCCAACATCATTGGGTTGGCCGCGTTAACGATGGCATCCACCTTCGCCGCTGTGATATCGCCCGAAATCAGATGAAATTTAGCCATAGCTGTGCCGAAAATGCTTGGGGCAATGTTCCCTGGCGGGCCCTAGTTCTAGACCTATACTAATAGCAGTCCTTCGCCTCCCTCAGAGCTGTGTCTAAATTTGAAGCTGCCGTTGCCGCCTACCAAACTTTCACCGATAACTTCCAGAGTATTGTCCTGGGTACCGTGAGTGCAGAGGGAGAACCCAACGCTAGCTATGCGCCCTTTGTGATGGATGGCGATCGCAACATCTACATCTACGTCAGCGGCCTCTCACCCCACACCCAAAACCTCCACACCATTCCCAAGGCCAGCGTCCTCTTTCTCCAGGATGAACAAGACACCCAGCAAATTTTTGCCCGAAAACGCCTGAGCTACAACTGCACCGCTAATCTCGTTGATGCAGACTCTCCCCAGTGGACTCAAATCGTGGACAAATTTGAAGAGCGTTTCGGCAATATGGTGCAGCTTCTGCGAACACTGCCGGACTTTCGCGTATTCCAACTCCAACCCACCAGCGGACGGTTTGTCATGGGCTTTGGGGCTGCTTATCGAGTTGATGATGATAATCTCAATCAACTGGTTCACATCACCGCTGAGCCATCAGAATAGTGATTTAAATCGCTTGAAATTGAACTGATCGCGTTGTTTTTTGTGCCAGACTGGCACGTTCGTTTGTTTTGTCTGTGTCAGGCTGCAGAGAGATGATACGTCATCTATTAATTGTTCCTCTTCACTCAGGGATATAACAATGACGACAACGCAGCCAGAAACGCAACAAAAGGGTTTAGTGATTGAAAACTTGGATGTTCTCCAAGAGCTGACCTCGGAGGAAGCGACGACCCTAGACGGTAGTCGGAGTAGCGTCATCTCGGCCAATAGCATTTTTGCTGAAAAATTGACGGCCAAGAAATTGACGGCCAGGAAATTGACGATTGAGCATTTCCCCATGCCCAGACCGTTCCCCCGTCCTCCCATTGACTGCTTCCCGATTCCTCGGCCCCGCCCGATTCCTTGCTACCCCACGAAGCCTTGGTCTACTGGAGAAGGGGTCATCATCTTTCCAGGATGCCCCGTCATTCTCTAGAGAGGAAAGCCTCTCGGGTCAAAGTACTGGGTGAATAGAGTGCCAAAGTGGCAACCTTTTTCGGGACATATCACCCACAATCAAAGCAATTCAGAGAGCATTGATCAGGGTTCCCTGCCGAGATTCGTTTTATCCTCAGGCGAAAACAATGAACATTACATCGCTCCAGATTCAAGACCTGGATACCATGCAGGAGCTGACGGCGGAAGAGCTGTCCCCTGTCCAAGGTGGTCTTTCCATCCGCAAGATTGATCTCCCCGGCCTCGAAAAAGCGCCGGATGTAGATCTGACCACAGGTCGCATCGCTCCCATCGGTCGGATTGCCTATCCCTTTCCTCGTCCGTTCCCCTGCTATCCGCTTCCCCCTCGTCCCCCCATCTGCACCAACTTCCCCACAAAGGGTGGACATCTGCCCTGGTGTGCAGTGATTCTTTAGGCTTCGATTGCTTGTGACTGAGCAAATCATCAATCGTTGTGGGCATGAATTGTGTCTACAACGATTTTGTTAAATACCGTTTCACTCGTGACAGCTTCAAATGAATGGTTTGGCTCGAAGGAGCTGAGTTGTATTCATGCTTATCTAAAAACTTCTATGCAGGAGGATGTGAGTCCATGTCTGAATCCGTTGCTGTGTCCGGCTCGGTTACCCCTTCTGATTCTGTGGTGCTGTCCGACTCTGCGGCCACGCCTACTCCTCAGAACGTTGGCCAAGAGAACCTTGAATCGAGCCCGCTTTCCACAGGCAGTGCATTGGGCTTCTCCTCCTCCGCTCACCTTTGCCTCGCCGCTGTCGTCAGTTTCTATCCGGACAAACTGGTGTTTTCCCAGTGTGGGACAGCTTTTGCGTACCAGTGCGGTGATGCGCTGGCACCTATTCTACAAAGACTCTTTTTGCTGATGGATGGCAGCCGCTCTCTCGCCACGCTCAAGGCGTCATTCTTGGACGAGGCTTGGGAGGCGATCGCGGAAGTTCTCCACATCCTTGATACGCAAAATCTCCTGGATGATGTCACTCCTATTGCAAACCCTGAAGACGCAAACCCTGAAGATGCAAGTCCTAAAGCCCTCGCATCATCGTTGAAGCAGGATCCGAGTGAATTGCTTCAGCAACTCATTGAAGAGCGTCTTGCAACCAATGCGTTTTGGCAGAGCCTTAGTTCAGATCCTCAGAGCCTGTCTGGTCAAGTTCTATATGGTTTGGCCCTAGAACTGAATCACTATTACTCTGAATGCTCAGCCTTTCAATCTCCCCTCCGCGATTTTCAGCTCTCTCGCTCAGCTCGCCAAGCTTTTACCCACCTCTGTCAAGCCCAGCAGGCACAGCCCCTTGCTCTGGCCCAAGCGCTAGCGAGTCTGGAAATTGATCACGCCGCAGCGGCAGATCATTTGCCCCTACCTGAGACGGTATCTTTGGTGAATGCTCTCGCCTTCTGGGCGCAAACAGAGCCCCAGTTTGCTTTGAGTCTCCAGTCAACGCTGAGCCAATGCTTGGCCGAGTTATTCGTGAGATTTCAGACCTGTTGCGAGCAAAGCAGCGAGCTGACGACTGAGTTTGTCGATGCCCTGGGAGCTGGCATGGCTGTGGGGTTGGATCGGGCGATCGCGGCTCTCGACACCGCCTATGCCGCTGAGTTTCCGCTGCTGTCTGACAGCATGCAGCAGCCTGACGCCATGCAACAGCGATTTATCGGACAAGCCCATTTGTTTGCAGCGTTGTATAGCAATTGGCTCGCAGCGATATCGGCTTATTATGGCCAAGCTCCCCAGCTACAGCGCAGTCTCTTGACGCTTGAGTGTGGAGGTCTTTCGTTGGAGCGACCGCGTCTCAAAGAGGGCGTGCTGCTGCGGTTTACAGAAACGGCTCTAGAAGTAAGGGGGAAAGGGCAGGGCATTGCGATCGCGCTTGCCCAAGATGAGCAATCCGAGATGCAGCAGTTTCTTCGCTACCTTCAGGTCGGGGGCTTTTCTCAGGACGAGCTAGCCGACGCTGCGCCGGGCATGGGTGAGCAAGTCGAGGAATTGCTTCAGACCTTTGGCGATCGCGGGTGGCTCGCCACGGACATGCCGCAGCGCCCGCTCAGCGGCCAGCAGTTTTATCGCGAATTGGAGCGTTTTCTCACCCGTTTTAAACAACAGTTTCCCCCATCGCCGATGATGCAAAAAATGGTCGATGGCACAATCACGCGGGAGCAACTCATCGGGTATTCCCTAGAGTCCTACCACGTGACCCACCTCTGTCCGCGACTTTTGGCTCCGGCCTTGGGACAGTTTGAAACCGCTGCCACTCAGGCGCTGCTGCATGAGTTTTTCACCTCTGAACTGCACCACGATACCTTGGTCGAAAACTCGCTCAAGAGCGTGGGCATTAGCCCAGAGCAAATTCATACGATGCAGCCCTTACCCATGACCTTTGCGGTTTGTTCCAGTTTGGGCGTATTTGCTCGGCGGCATTCCCTCAGTTTTAAGTCTGCGCTGATGCTCTTTGAGGAAGATGATAAGACCTTCCATCAGTTGTTTGAACAACGCTGTAAAGATTTAGAGCTTCCCCCTGGGTTCTATCGTCCTATCTTGCTCCATGCTCATATCAATGAGGATGGCGAGCATGATCAGATTACGAAGGTCTTGTTAGAGGAACTTCCCATGATCTCCGTAGCGGAGCAGCAATTGGTGAAGAAGAATCTTATTGTTTTGCTCACATCAATGGTGCTGCGAACCCACGAGATTCTGGACTATTACGGCAACGCCGAGAACCTGATACCCCGTTGTTTCTAAAACGCGATTTGGGGGGAGGGGATGCAACATTTGGTAGCGTGCTTGGAAGCTGGCCCATAAAGGCGTAGTAGACTGGAGCCAATTCTTGAGATCCAAACCCCGTCTCGTTGTGCTTCTGGTCTCGTTTCCCTGGACAATTGATTCCGTTATGGTTGTGTCCCCTCTTTGCTGAGGGTCCATCTGCTCATCGGAGATTTGGTCCATGTTTCAATATCCACTGCGCCCCACCGTTGGCTCCCGAAGTCTCTCGCCTCGGCGATTCCGGAGCTTTTGGCACAAGCCATCGCTGGCTGCGAGCTTGATTGTGGCGATCGCCATCGGCACCCGAGTTCTGCCCCAGCGGCTTCTGGCCCAAACCCTTCCCCTGGACAAAAGCTTAATTGCGCTCAACTCCGATCGCGGTGCGTTGCTCCTGCGTCAAAGCCGTGCCCAAGCGGATTACGTACCGCTCTCGACTCACTTTGTCACGCAGATCAACCAAGCCTTTTGCGGTGTGGCGAGTATTAGTATGGTGCTGAACTCACTTGAGGTTGATGCACCGGATGCGGAAGCCTGGGACCAGGACTACTTCACCCAGACGAATACGCTGAATGAGCAGACCGAGGCAATTATCCAAACCTCGTTGATTCAGCGACAGGGTCTGACGCTGGCGGAGCTGGCGGCTATTTTTGAAACCTATCCGGTGGAGGCTGAAATTCACTACGGGAGTGAGCTGGAGCTGGATGCGTTTCGGGAGATGGCGATCGCCAATCTCAAAGACCCCAATAATTTCATTGTTATCAACTACCTGCGCCGTGCGATTGGTCAGCAGCGTGGTGGCCATATCTCTCCCATTGCGGCCTACAATGCCGCCACCGATCGCTTTTTGGTCATGGATGTTTCCCGGTACAAATATCCCCCGGTTTGGGTGAAGGCCCATGACCTCTGGAAGTCTCTGGATACCTTGGATACAACCTCAGGTAAGAGTCGGGGTATGCTGCTAATTCAGCGCCAAGAGGCTTAGCCGTAACGACGACGTTTCGGAGACGGAGCGAACCCAAGCCCAAGCCTTTCCCTTCACTTTGCTATGCCCCAGCGATCGCATCTTGCTTCCCCCTCCCCAGCTCTCTCTGCCCAAACCCAATGGGCCTATGGCATCGGCGAAATGGGCGTGGTGGCACCGGTTTCGGTGTCCATTTTCTTTCTGCTCTTTTTTCTGACCCAGGTGGTGGGGCTTTCGCCAGGGCAGGCCGGAGGGCTGTTGCTGTTGGGCCGCCTCTGGGATGCGGTGAACGATCCGCTGGTGGGGGTGCTGAGTGATGTCACGCCCAACTTTCCCCGTTGGGGGCGTCGCTATCCTTGGATTATTGGCAGTGCGGTGCCGTTGGCGATCGCCTGTGCTCTGCAATGGTGGGTACCGCCCCTGGGCCAGGGGGGGCTGCTGGTTTACTACGGTTGTATGTCCATCCTTAGCTACAGCTTTTTCACCACGGTCCAGATTCCCTTTACGGCACTGGCGGCGGAGCTGACCCGAGATTATGACGATCGCACGCGGCTGATGGCGTTTCGGTCGGCCTTTAATATTTTGGGCAGCATCGTGGGACTACTGTTGGCGAAGGCTATTTTTGCCTGGATTCAGGATCCGGTGGAGCGATATAGCGTTTTGGGGTTGGTTTTGGGGGGCTGCGTGGTCGTGGGACTGGCGATTTCGGTGGTGGGTACTTATCCGCACTATCAGAAGATGCGATCGCATCTTCCGCAGTCAATGCCGCCGAAATCCCAAGCCAAGGTTGATATGCCCCGTCGCTCTGTTCCCCTGGCACAGGTCAAAACCCTCTGGCAAAACAACCCTTTCCGCTGGCTCACGGGCCTCTATCTCGGCTCCTGGATGGGGGTGAAAACGACGGCGGCGGTGTTGCCGTATTTTGTTACGGCCTGGATGGGGTTGTCAGACCAACATTTTATACAGATGGCGCTGACGGTTCAGCTCTCATCGATTGTGACCACGCCGTTTTGGAGCGGCTTGGCACGACGACTGAGCAAGCGTTTGGTGTATCTGCTGGGGGCTCCGGTTTCGATGCTGGGCTTGCTGGGGTTATTTGCGGTGCAGCCGGGACAGGTGGCCTGGATGTATGGTTGGGGCGTTGTAGTGGGGGTTGGCCTCTCCACGTTTTATCTGGTGCCTGCGGCGATGTTGCCGGATGTGATTGATGTGGATGCGGTCAACCATGGGCAGCGGCGGGAGGGGCTGTTTGCTAGTGTGATGGTGTTTTTGCAGAAGTTGGCCTTGGCGATCGCGCTTTTTCTCACGGGGGTTGTGTTGGACTGGGCGGGATTGGTGACAGCAAACTCAGCCAATCCCAATACTCCGCAGCCGGAGCAGGCGCTGTTGGCGATTCGTTGGATTATGGGACCGTTGCCTGCGGTGTCGATTGGTTTGGGGTTGGTCTGTGCCTGGTTTTATCCGCTAACGCGGGAGTTGCATGGGGCGATTCTGCGAAAGGGCGAATAAGCGTGACTCAGGCGTTTGCAGTGAACTTCAGCCGTAAAACTGGCTGACCCGTGGGCTCATGCAGCTTTTCTTCAAGGCATTCAAACCCATATTTTGAGTAGAAATGACGACCCATAACATTGTCTTTGAAAACTTCGACTTCTAGGTCTCCATGCAGCTCCTGGGCTTTATCCATTAAGGCTTTGCCGATGCCTTGACCCTGAAAATCAGGTTGAAGAAATATTGCACCAACTTCATTGCCCATGAGTGCGATGAAGCCTCTGACCTCACCGTCTATTTCTGCGACCCATGTATCGGTATTAGGGAGATAGATTTCAGCTACATTTTTTCGCTCCTGCGCGATGAACGCATCGGTCATAAATGTATGGGCCAATCGTGTCGCGACTTCCCATGAATGAAGAACGGCTTCGAGATCGGCTTCTTTATATTGTCGTATTTTCATGAATCAATACATGCTTAGAGCGCTGTGCACCACCACAAACCAAATTAGCGAGCTAATATATCAACGGTAAAATCCCCTCCCCAAATTGACGCATCAACTTGTTGACCAAAATCGTTGACAAAAGGTCAAGAAACTTAAATCAATACAACCTTAAACCAATACCACAGGGAATAACATGAACGAGCCAACAAGCCCCGTAGCCCATGGCCCTTCTAACGGAGGCCAAGGTGGATGTCCGTTCTCTGGTGCAGCCCGAAAATTTACCGCTGGCACAGGCACCTCCAATACCGATTGGTGGCCCAATCAGCTCAAGCTCAACATCCTTCACCAACATTCCCCCCAGGCGAATCCGCTGGGTGAGGTCTTCAACTACGCCGAAGCCTTCAACAGCCTCGACTTAGGCGCAGTGAAGCAAGATATCTTCGACCTGATGAAGACCTCCCAGGACTGGTGGCCTGCTGACTATGGTCACTATGGTCCACTTTTTATCCGGATGGCTTGGCATAGTGCAGGGACCTATCGCATTAGCGATGGAAGAGGTGGTGCGGCAACTGGGAACCAACGCTTTGCGCCGCTGAATAGCTGGCCTGACAATGGCAATCTGGACAAAGCCCGCCGCTTGCTCTGGCCGATTAAGCAGAAATATGGCCAGACAATCTCTTGGGCTGACTTGATGATCCTGGCCGGTAACTGCGCCCTGGAATCGATGGGGCTCAAGACCTTTGGGTTTGCGGGCGGGCGTGAGGATATCTGGGAACCCGAGGAAGATATTTACTGGGGGGCTGAGACGGAGTGGCTCGGTGATAAGCGCTATAGCGGCGATCGCGAGCTGGAAGATCCCCTCGGTGCGGTTCAAATGGGTCTGATCTATGTCAACCCGGAAGGACCCAACGGCGAGCCGAATCCGGTGGCCTCAGGCCGGGATATTCGTGAGACCTTTGGCCGCATGGCCATGAATGATGAAGAGACGGTTGCGCTCGTTGCGGGGGGGCACACCTTTGGCAAGTGCCACGGTGCCGGTGATCCGGAGCTGGTGGGTCGCGAGCCCGAAGGTGCTGCAATGGAAGAGCAGGGCCTGGGCTGGAAGAATCGTTTGGGGAGTGGTGTCGGTGTTCACACAACAACAAGTGGCATTGAAGGAGCATGGACCAATAACCCCATCCAGTGGGATAACAACTACTTCGAAAACCTGTTTGGCTATGAGTGGGAGCTGACCAAGAGCCCTGCCGGTGCGCACCAGTGGATTCCCCAGGGCGGCGCTGCTGCGGATGCTGTGCCCGATGCCCATGATCCATCCAAGCGCCATGCTCCCATCATGACCACAGCGGATATGGCCATGAAAATGGACCCGATCTATGGGCCGATTTCGCGGCGATTTTTGGAGCATCCAGAACAGTTTGAAGATGCTTTTGCTCGGGCATGGTTCAAGCTAACCCACCGTGACATGGGACCTCGTGTTCGCTATCTCGGCCCTGAAGTGCCCTCTGAGGAGTTGCTATGGCAAGATGTGGTGCCTGCCGTCACCCACCCACTGATTGATCCGCAGGACGTTGCAACGCTCAAGCGCCAGATTTTGGCCTCAGATCTCTCGGTTGCTCAACTGGTTTCGACGGCTTGGGCTTCGGCCTCGACCTATCGTGACTCCGATAAGCGTGGTGGTGCCAATGGTGCTCGGATCCGCCTTGAACCCCAGAAACGTTGGGAGGTCAACCAGCCAACACAACTAGCTACTGTGCTGCAAACGCTGGAAGCCATCCAAACAACCTTTAATGCGTCCCAGGCTGATGGGAAGCAAGTGTCATTGGCTGACGTGATTGTTTTGGCTGGATGTGCCGGTGTTGAACAAGCCGCCCAAAAGGCGGGTTGGCAGGATATCAACGTCCCCTTCTCCCCGGGGCGCACCGATGCCTCGCAGGCGCAAACCGATGTGGATTCCTTTGCAGCCCTCGAACCGATCTCGGATGGATTCCGTAACTATGCAAAAAGTTCGCGCATTCCTGCCGAGAAGTTGCTGGTGGATCAGGCGCAGTTGCTTACGCTCTCCGCACCCGAGATGGCGGTGCTCGTTGGAGGACTGCGCGTCTTGAATGTCAATGTTGGTCAGCATCAGCATGGATGTTTCACAGATCGGCCCGAAACCTTGAGCCATGATTTCTTCGTCAATCTGCTCGATGTGGATACAGTGTGGAAATCGACCTCTGAAACCCAGGATTTGTTTGAAGGCTGCGATCGCTCCACCGGCGACGTGAAATGGACGGGCACCCGTGCCGACCTGGTTTTTGGCTCACACTCCCAGCTTCGGGCGATCGCTGAGGTCTATGCCTGTGAGGATTCGCAGCAAAAGTTTGTTCACGACTTTGTGGCAGCTTGGGCGAAGGTAATGAACCTCGATCGCTTTGATCTTCGCTAGGGCCGTGGCCTATCCGTCCTAGGGACATGCCAACCATAAAGGCTTGAAGATGAGGAAAACGGCAGAATGGGGAGACCCGAATGACGCTTCATGCGAAGGAATCATCTTTCCTTTTTCTGCCGCCTCAAGCCTTGGAAGACTCAGCTTTAAGATGATGCAGCCATGACCTCCACCGCCGCCTGGATCATCGGAGAAGACAACAATTGATTCTCTAATGTCACGACCGTAAAGCCCCGATCCGGTGCTAG
>CALIJJ010000231.1 GCA_938017515.1 uncultured Pseudanabaenaceae cyanobacterium | reverse complement strand
CACATATCGACTAGTGGGTGGAGTCGCAATCATCGCCAGGGAAAAGCTCTACTCTCTAGATTCTAGCTTGCTTCCCATAACAAAAGGCTCCGCGAACTTCGCAGAGCCTCTTGCTTAGATGGTTTCAGACACCGGGTGCTTCCCAGAGATCTGAGTGCGTTTCCAAGCATGGAACCAAACACCCGGTGTTTTGCCTCAGCCTAGGTTTAGGGCAACGGCCTAGCGCTTACCCGCGAGCTTTTTTTTCGAAAGCTTACGCAGACGAATCGTCTCCGGCGTCACCTCCAGTAGCTCATCCGGGCCGATGTACTCCAGCGCTCGCTCCAGATTCATCTCCATCGGAGACTGCAACTGCACCAGCTCATCGCCACTTGCCGCACGGTGGTTCGTCAACTGCTTCGCCTTACAGATATTCAGCTCCAGATCCTGAGGGCGATTGTGCTCACCAATGATCATGCCCTTATAGACCTTCGTGCCCGGCTCAATAAAGAACATGCCCCGGTCCTCAGAGTTCTTCAGCGAGTAGAACGTCGCCGTACCCTCCTCAAACGCAATCAGCACACCATTGCGACGCATCTCCAGCTCGCCACAGAGCGGACGATAGTCCAGGAAGCTGTGGTTCATGATGCCCGCACCACGCGTAATGCGCATGAAGTCACCCCGGAAACCAATCAGGCCCCGTGCTGGTACAACAAACTCGAGTTGAGCCCGGCCATTACCACTGATCTGCATGTTCTGCATTTCGCCCTTGCGCTGACCAATGCGCTCGATGCAGCCACCCATCGCCTCTTCCGGCACGTCCAGCGCCAAAATCTCAAACGGCTCACAGGGTTGACCGTTGACCTCACGGTAAATCACCTGAGGCTGAGACACCTGGAACTCGTAGCCTTCCCGGCGCATGTTCTCAATCAAAATGCCGAGGTGAAGCTCACCACGACCCGCCACCTTGAACTGCTCAGGACTGTCACCCTGCTCCACACGCAACGCAACGTTGGTTTCTAGCTCGCGGAAGAGGCGATCGCGCACCTGACGAGAGGTCACATACTTGCCCTCACGACCGGCAAACGGCGAATCGTTGACACAGAACGTCATCTGCAACGTCGGCTCATCCACCTTAATCAGGGGCAGCGCCTGGGGCTCATTGGGACAGGTCACCGTCTCACCAATGTTGGCATCCGCAAAACCAGCCACAGCAACCAAGTTACCCGCAGCCGCCTCCTCAATTTCGATCCGCTGCAAGCCTTTGAAACCCAGCAGCTTAGTAATGCGGCCCTTCTGGATGCTGCCATCTTCACGCACTAGCGCAGCCTGCTGACCCGCCTTAATCGTGCCGTTGTGAATACGACCAATCACAATGCGACCCAGATAGTCGGAATAATCCAGCGTGGTCACCTGCAACTGCAGCGGCTTCTCGGGGTCACCGACTGGGGGCGGAACGTGACGCAGAATCGCCTTAAACATGGGCACCATGTTGTCCGACTCATCTTCCATCTCATCCTTGGCAAAACCGCCTAGGCCAGAGGCAAATAGATAGGGGAAGTCGCACTGGTCGTCGTCCGCGCCCAGCTCCAAGAACAGGTCCAAAACCTTGTCCACCGCACCCATGGGCTCAGCACGCTCACGGTCAATCTTGTTGACCACAACGATGGGACGTAGGCCTTTCTCCAGGGCTTTCTTCAGCACAAAGCGGGTCTGGGGCATGGGGCCTTCATTGGCATCGACAATCAGGATGCAGCCATCGACCATGCCGAGAACGCGCTCAACCTCACCGCCAAAGTCCGCGTGACCCGGGGTGTCAACAATATTGATCAGCGTATCTTCGTACTGCACCGCCGTGTTCTTAGACAGAATCGTGATGCCGCGCTCACGCTCGATGTCGTTGGAGTCCATCACACAGTCCGGAATATCTTCGCCCTCGCGGAATACACCAGATTGCTTCAGCAGTGCGTCCACGAGCGTGGTTTTACCGTGGTCAACGTGGGCGATGATAGCGACGTTCCGAATTGGAAGAGACATGTGTTATGGGACCCCAGGGGTGGGGCAAGGTTAGATTTGGCTAATTTGTAACAAAACTTTCACAATCTTAGCCTAAGGATTGAGCAATCGCACTTTCCAATCCACCTTTGTCCAAAGATGTGACGACAAAAACTTCCTGGTAACTCTTGCCATTGCGAGCGATCAGCTTATACCCCCCCCGAATCGGAACTGACACTTTGAGCAGCAGTTTGGGCGCATGGCTGCGAGCACGACCCAACACGGCGGGCGTCACGGTGTGAATCCCCGGTTGCTTACAAAGTTTTTTGAGCTTGGGCACCAACCCCTGCAAATGGGTGGAGTGGTTCCAGACGAGTCGCCCTTCTTCGCGTGACATCATTAGGCCGCCTCTAGGGGAGCCATGGTGAGGCCCGCCCGGCGCAGCTGCTGGTGGTGAAGTTCGGCTTGTTCTTGGGGTCCCACCCAAACAATGGCCATGCCGTCGTGGTGGACCTGGTTGGTGAGTTCCCAGGCGCGATCGCTGGTCATGCCCGGAACATATTTCATCAGCATCTGAGAGACATGCTGGAACGTGTTCTCATCGTCGTTGAGAACAATAATCTTGAAATTCGGATAGGGCTTGCGGACCGTCTTAGACGTCTTTTCAAGTGTTGTTGTGGGGACGTTTGTGGCGTTAGAGGTGAGCGTCATGGAAATAGGACCGAGCATCGTCAGCCGGAAATGAGCCCAGCGAATCGGCTGGGGTGACAGCAATATTGATCACATTTATTAATATAGTCAAGCAAATGTCGTCCTGGCTCCAGATCGTGGCCTATGATTGACGTTAAGGAACGTGAACTTACTGTATTTAGGAGCGATCGCGATGTTGACTCTCGGTTGGGCCGCGCTGCTGGCTGTCTTTACTTTTTCTCTGGCAATGGTCGTTTGGGGCCGCAATGGCGATGGCAGCATCGGCTTCTAGGTCTCATCTGAAATCAGTAATGTCTTAAAGCCGACGTGGGAGGCGATATGGCAGATTATTCAGCATCCACCATTCTAGCGACGATCGCCTTGGGACTTATGGCAGTTGTCACCTTCGGCATCGTCTATCTAACAGCCAACGATTGGCGGGATAAGCGTCGCCAAAAGCGCGATAGCCTGGATCGTTAATCGGGCTGGTTTCGCTGGATTCGTTTTCAATCCAGTTCGTTTCCAATCCCGTTTGTTTCCAATCCCGTTTGTTTTTCAAGCAAAAAGAGGCGGTGTGCACAGGTTTTGTGCACACCGCCTCTTTTTCGGACCTGTTTGTCAAACGATATGGAGTTCTTTCTAGAGACTCACTTGATCCATCAAGGATTCCGTCCGATTGACCCACTCCAGATTTTCTTGGGTGCGAAACAAATCCCGGGCATAGTTCAACATTTCCCGGGCATCTTTCTCCTTACCCAGGGCAATAAAAGCCAGTCCGGCCCCGTAGTAGGCATTGGCATAGCGCCGGTCCGCTGCCGCTGAATCCGTGAATGATTCCAGAGCAGGCACCCACTCACGACGCTGGAGCTGAATGGAGCCAATGCTGTACTGGGCCTCCGCGTAGTCCGGACGCAGGGCAATGGCCCGGTTGAAGGAACTCAGCGCATCGTCAATCAGATTCTTATTTTGGTAAGCCAATCCGAGGTAGTAGGCAGACTCCGCTGATTTGGGATCCAGTCGGGCAGCGCGCTGGAAATGATAGAACGAATCGGATTGGCGGTTGTTCTGCCACAGCACTTGGCCCAGGTTATAGTGCAAAACGCCGAGGTCTGGGGAAACGCGCAGCCCCTCGCGCAGATAGGCCTCAGCCTGATCGTAGTTTTCGCCCTCGGTCAGTGCGGCCCCAAGGTTGGCATAGGCCAAACCAAATTTTGTGTCCGCCCGCGTTGCCGCATAGAAAGAACTCGCCGCTTCTTGCAGTAAGCCCTGGGAGCGGTAGGCCAGACCGAGATTGTAGTGGGCCGGGGCCAGGCTCGGGTCAATACGCACCGCATTGCGAAAGGCAAGAACGGCGGCATCGGTACGCTTTTGCTGAATAAGCTCCAAGCCTTCCCGTAGCCACTGCTGGGCAATCGTTGCGGGGTCCGTAATCTGAGCCACAGACGTGGGAGAGCCCAGCGTCGGAACTTGGGTGACCCCTTGGGCTGAAATTTGGGCCTGGGCTGGCAAGGTCACGATGCCCCACCCCACAAGGCCTGAAATGAAGGCGCCTAAAGCGTTGTGTCGGTTTGCTTGCCAGGTCATCGACGCACAGTCTCCGTAAAAACGCCCCCATCCTACACCCTCAGCCGAAAACTGCCCGCCCGAAACGACAAACGACACAATGCACCGCCCAATCTCGCCTCACCAAACCTCGCCTCACCAGACCTCACCTGACCAGACCTCACCTGAGCAGACATCGCCTGACCAGCCATCCCATAACCAGACATCCCATGACCCGAGCGGGCCAGCTCTGCGGTAAACGTCCAGCGATTTAAGCGATTTATTGAACCGATTTAGATATGGCGACGAATCAGGTGTAGCGACGAATCAATAGCGCCGCGATTTGCTCCGGGGCTAGCTCCTGCATGGCTGCGCCCAACTCCACAGCAGCCTTGGGCATGCTGTGGATACTGGCACTGGCTTCGTCCTGAACAACGGTGAGCCAGCCGCGATCGCGCAATGTCTTCATCCCCAAGGCACCGTCCCGCCCCATCCCCGTCAGCAACACCGCGACCCCGGGATACTTCCAATGGTTCGCCACGCTGTCAAAAAAGAGATTCACCGATGGACAGTAGTAGAGTTCTGGAGAGGGATCACGGTAACCCAACGTGCCATTGGGTCGCATCACGAGATGACGATCTTCAGCGGCGAGAAAAATTTGGCCCGAAGCTGGTGCCATCCCCGGCCCTGCTGCGGTGACTCCAAGCGCAGTGTAGCTCTGGAACCATTGGGTCAAACGATCGGCAAAACGCGCATTGACATGCTGGGCAATGACAATGGCAGCGGGAAAGTCGGCGGGCAGGGCCGCAAGGAGAGTGGCGATCGCCATCGGTCCCCCGGTGGATGCTCCCACCACAATCAACGGTGGCGAAGTCAACGGTGGCGGAGTCAACGAATCAGTCGTCGCGGATGAGGCTGTTATGGGCTGAACGGTATTGGACGGCTTAACTGCGATTGGCTTAACGGCCACTGGTTTAACGGCCACTGGCTGAATTGCATTCGGCTGAGTTGCGTTCGGCTGAATTTCACTTGGCTGAATTGCACTGGGTTGAGCAGCCGCTTCAGCGATCGATCGTGTCCCAGAAGGGGCAATCAACGCTGAGCCATCCCTCCCGCGAGATTGCTGCCCCTGTTTTTCTAGGCGGGTGAGCTGCTCCCGTAACGGCTCCAGATTCACGGGTTGTCCCTTGGCATTAATCCTTGGCAAGCTCACCGCATCCAAGGCCCCGGCCGCCACCGCCGCATAGGCTTGGGCCGCGTCTCTGGCCAGGGATTCACTCACAATCAAAACGTCACAGGTATGCGCTCGACGTAGCCCTTGGATAGCGGAAATACAATCGGGCAAGGCTAAGTCCATGAGCACAACGTCGGGGGCATCCCGCTGGGCCTGCGCCATGGCGTCCTTCCCTGTCTTGGCAACCCAGCAGGCAGGGAATTGTTGCGATCGCAACACATACAGTAAGAGCTGAATTGCCCTCGGACGGGCACCAACGATGGCAATGTTCATGAAAGGCTAGCCATCGAGAGCAGAACAGGCTGCGCCCGTTCATCAATTGCCTCTTCATGATAGCCGCGACAAAGATAACCGTGACGAAACAAAATTCAGCCGACGCACTCCCAGGGCATTACATCCTCTACTGGGGCATCCTCCACTGGGGCACACGAAAATTGGGGACACAAACCATTGCATCACGAGAGACAGTGGCCCTGAAACAGTGACTCAAAAACGGCAAGATTGAGACAGCCAGCACCTGCAAACTGCCCTATCATGAAGAAACGTAACATCGCTTCGTAGATTCGCACCCCTCCTTCCCCGCTCAAAACGTTTAGGTACCGGACTTTCTGCCATGGCGATCGCATCTTCTATTCCAGCCAACGCTCCAATCCCCAGCCCCACAGCCTCTGCGCTTCCGTTCCCCCTCAAAACCTGGAGCTGGAAGGAGCACACCATCAATTTCACAGAGGTTGCCCCGAATCCGCCGTCAGAGGGCACAGCCGGTGAGCAGCCCCCCCGCGAAATTCCCCTCGTGTTGGTGCATGGATTTGGTGCCTCCATTGGCCACTGGAAACACAATATCCCCGCCTTTGCAGCCGCAGGCTATCGTGTCTTTGCCCTGGATCTGTTGGGGTTTGGTGGCTCTGACAAACCCATCCTCGAATACAGCTTGGAGCTGTGGGAGGAACTGCTATCGGATTTTTCCCAGGAGTTTGTCCAGCAACCCGCTATTTTTATCGGTAATTCCATCGGTGCACTGCTCAGCCTGATGATGTCGGTGAACCATCCCGACCAGGTCCGAGGTACGGTCCTGCTCAACTGTGCAGGCGGTCTCAGTCATCGCCCCGAGGAACTCCCCCCTCCGCTTCGGGTGGTCATGGGTACGTTCAACGCCTTAGTCAACTCAGAGAAACTCGGCCCCCTGATGTTTAATCTGGTCCGTCGCAAGCCTCAGATTCGGCGAGCCCTCAAACAGGTGTACTGTAAACCAGGTGCCGTGACCGATGAGCTGGTGGATATGCTCTATGATCCCTCCTGCGATCCCAACGCCCAAAAGGTCTTTGCAGCCATTCTGACGGCCCCGGCTGGTCCCACGATTGAAGAACTCTTGCCGCGCATGGAGAAGCCGATGCTGGTGCTGTGGGGCGAAGATGACCCTTGGACGCCCGTTGAAGGGAGCAAAATTTTCCAAGCGCGTGCCCAGTCCAGCCAAGGCGCCAGTCACGAAGCCCCAAATAACCCAGGCCAAAATAACCCAGGCCAAAATAAATCAGTCCAAAACCATGCAACGGAGTTTGTTTCGATTCCTCGCACGGGCCACTGTCCCCATGACGAACGCCCAGAGTTGGTCAATCCGCTGGTGGTGAACTGGTTGCGATCGCAGCATTCGTCCTAACCAAGCTTGACAGAAACCAGCTCAATATTCTCCATTGACAGAAGCTAGCACTGGCCCGATATGATACAAGGCCTAAGCTTTTGTTAACCCAAGGAGCGAGAGAATCTGTGGCTCAATCCACTCGTCATACGGTCCGCCGTCCAACCCTAGAAAAGTGGGTTCGTCGGGGGCTTAGAGGCTTTGAGACACTCTCGCCAAGGTTGGCCGGTTGGGTTGCCTTCAAGGCCTTTCTCACCCCCCTACGGGATTACTTTCCCATCAGCGACGAAGAAAAGGCGGTCCTAAAGTCCGCCCGCACCGAAATCGTACTGTGCCAGCGTTCAAGGTTCAGCCAGCGCCCCTTCGGTAAACCCTACCGACTTCAGACCTACGTTTGGGGCAACGACACTGACCCAACGGTGCTGCTGCTTCATGGTTGGATGGCGTCGTCCAGCCATATGGGTAGCTTTGTCGCGCCTCTGCTCAAGGCAGGATTCCGTGTCGTGGCCCTGGATGCACCGGGCCATGGTCGTTCTGGCGGCATCAACACAGATATTCCTGCCTTTGCCCAGGCCCTCTCCGCCGTGGTCCATCAGTTGGGTCCCGTAGACGGTGTCATTGCCCATTCCTTTGGCGGCTCCTCCGCAGTCTATCTGCTCAAGGAAGCACCCCACAGCATTGCCATCAACAATTTGGTACTGCTGGCAGCCCCTTCTCAAATCAGCTTGATGATGGACATCATCTGTAAGGGTTTGGGCGCATCGCCACGCCTGCGCCAGGAAATGGAACAACGCTTCATCCAGCGCTACGGCAATCCCTCCGACCATTACGTCGTTGCCGATATGGTGGTGGATAATTCGCTGCCCGGTCTCGTCATCCACGATCACGACGATCCCTTGGTCCCCTTCAGCGAAGGAGAATCCATTGCCCGCAGTTGGGCCAACTGTCAGTTCATTGCGACAAACGGTCTCGGCCACGGCGGAATTTTGCGTGACCCAGCCATCATCAACCAGGTGATTGAATTTCAGTTGGCCCATTGCACCCCCCACCCGCCGGCTCAGGTCCCCGTCCAATCCCAGGACTAAGCCTAGGACTAAGCCCAGGATCAGCTTGCCCCCCTCCTAAGATGTAGGTCCTCTCCCCTGAGGCCGCAGCGGAAACTTCGCGGTATGGTGAAGGGAACAGACGACTGTCAAAGAATTAGATTGAAAGGGCTGGACGCCCTCGTTGTATGTCTATTGTTCCACCTAAGACTTCGCCATTTCCCACAAAGCGATCGCCTCGAATTCGCATCGGCCTTGAGACTCAGGTGGACCCCCATGAGCTAAACCAACTCTTGACCCGAGCGGGGCAGCCGGTGCGAGACCCAATTAAGCTGCAACGAGCTTTGGAGCATTCTTTATTTTGCATCACGGCTCGAACCATCAGTGGCCAGGTCCTGATGGGATTTGTGCGGGCCACGGGTGATGGGGTTTTTAATGCGGCGATTTTGGATTGGGTTGTGGATTCAACGACGACGAATCCTGAGGCGCTCAAGCGTCAGCTGATCGAGCGGGTCAAGCAGGAGACCAAACGCTCTATGTCTCAATGCGCCATCTCTGTCTTTGGCTCGGAAGCGGACTACGCCATGCTGAAGCGAGCTGGGTTCGATGAGGAACCCAACGGCATTAAGGCGATGCAGCTGTTTTAACTCAGACGGGATCACTCAAACGGGTGCAAAACGGGCTAGATTTTGCCGTCGTAGCGGCTGTACCAAATCCAGTTGGCCAGGGCTTCGGCGGCAATCAGTCCCACACAGGCGGCTGTGCCAAGTAGGGGATGGTAGCCCCCTCGGGCCAGGTTATTGAGCCAAAGGGCGGTGCGATCGGAATGGACAACGAGGTTGGCGATCGCCGGAAACAAATACATCAGCGCGGCTCCAGCCAGCAGCCAGCCCACCATCGAGGCCAGCAGAAAAATGGTCTTTGCAGTGGATTGGGAGCCCATAGTATCAGTCAATCATTGGTGTGATGGGTCGTTGGTAATAGTTTCCCACGAATTTTCCAGGCGCTGCGGGGACAATTTTTTATCTTCAGTTCTTTTGGGGTCCAGATCGTTGGGGTTCAGATTGTTGGGACCCAGAGCGTTGGGGTCCAGTCGTTTGAGTTCCAGGCGATTGGAGTTCAAATCGCAGACCAATCTCAAACATGCGTTGCCAGGGAGATTCCACGCTCAGATTAGAGATTTCCCAGGTTTGAAACGACTGCCGCAGGGTCTGCTGCCAAGCCTGCTCCATGCGGTGGGCCATTTCTCGATTCACGGCTTCGGTCTGACCGTTAAAATCGTAGTAAGACGCGCCGAGGCGGGGTAGATAATCCTTCACCATCGCCATGCGCACCACACTTTGATAGGCCCAGTCTTCCAGGAGGTGGTAAATCTTGTTAAAGGCCAGGGCTGCTGCATCCGCAGATCGGACGCCCAGAAGCGCCGTGGCGATCGCCGTCCCCAAGGTATTACAGCAAGTATTCCAGCCCGCGTAGGCCAGCAATCCATCCCAGCAGTCCGCGTCATCCAAGAGCTGCACCAGCTCCGTCTCCCCCCCATTGGAAAAAGCAACGTCCGCCACAGCAACGGGAACATATTGCTCTTGCAACTGTTTAATCCGGGCGACAAAGACTCGCAGGTTGCGATAGCTACTGTAGGTGATGTCCTTCGTGGCTTGATCCCAGGCTTCCTGCATCACCTGCCCCGCACTGTTCACCGCGAGCACGAGGTCCGCGCTCTCCGGTGTCGTTGCCCAGCGGGCACCTGCGGCCAGAATGTGGGCCTTGAGACTTTCTCCCAGGGGACGATCTTCGTAGCGGGGAATGAGGCGATCGCCGCCGACCGCACTGTAGAGCACGTAAATGCTGGGTGATGCGGTAATCGGTGATGGCTGGGACGAGGGTTCACCTGCTAACGCGGACGCAGTGATGGCTTGTCTCCCGCGCCAATCCCCATAGGCTCGGGCCAGCAACGTACAGCCCACCTCGTCTGCGCCGGGATAAAGATGCACCTGCTGCTGTAGCCGCAACTGCACAATTTTTTGATTGATTAACTGTTGGTCCTGGGCGGTGAAGCCATAGGGGGCACAGTCATCCTGGGGAATCGACAGGAAATCGATGACGCCCGATTGCACGAGGTCGATGGCGGCTTGGTTAATGGTCAGATTTTTAGCACGGCGATCGCGATAGTCCGCTAAATACGCCTTGGGCAAACTGACATCAATGCGGGCGAGTTCTGCAGCTTCCTCGTCGCTGAGGTCCTGACGCGATCGCTTATCCGTCAGGCTACCCCAGCGAAAGATCGACTCCCCCCAAGCTTCGTAATAGTCAGGTTCCTCCTCGCTGCTGCTATAGGCGGGGGTCCGCATGATCAAGTTGCTCGCAAGGATGCGGAGCTGAGGATAGGTTTGCTTGAGCTGCGCCAAGCGCTGGAGGCGATCGCCCAACACCTGGGTCGAATGCTGGTGCAGCCGCGAGGGCAACAGACCGCCATAGACCCACATCTCTAAGGAGACGATGGCGATCGCGTCCGAGGAAGCCACTCCAGAAGCCCCGGCGTCCATCCCAAACGCCACCGCCAAAGCATGCTCTAGCCATTGCCATACCCCGGCCACATCAGCCGCCTGCTTCTTCCGACTCAGCAGCTCCAGGGGCGGCACTTGCAGCCTGACATCGGGCTGAAGTTGCGCAATCATCTGGGGATAAAAGGCATTGCAGGGTCTTTCATCCAACGGGATATAGAAAATGCGAAGCGGTTCCAACGGCAAACTCGACTTTCAAACAGGGACTATTTCCAGCGTGTCACCATAGGTGGTGGTGGAATCATCGGTTCAAAGGTAACCGACGCAGATTCTTTTAGCGTTTGGCCCAACTCAGTTTTGGTGATCACCTGCAAACGCTGGCGATCGCTCGGCACCCCCGCTTCCGTGGCTTCCCCGACCGGAATCACCAGCTTACCGCCAATCGCGAGTTGCTCGATCAACGGTTGTGGAACCTCAGAGACTGCCGCCGAAACCAAGATGCGATCGTAGGGGGCACGGGCAGGCCAGCCCAGAAAACCATTACCCACCTTGAGGTGCACATTGCGATAGCCCCACTGGCCTAACACTTGGTGAACCTTTTCTAAAAGCCGGGGATGCACTTCGAGGCTATAGACCGTTTTGGCCAGGTGGCTGAGTAGCGCCGTTTGGTAACCGGATCCTGTGCCAATTTCCAGGACTCGGTGGTCGGCTTTGATCTTCGCCAACTCCAGCATATGGGCAATAATGTGGGGCGCAGACAAGGTTTGCCCCTGGCTAATCGCGATCGGGCGATCCTCGTAGGCAATATCGCGAGCCTGGGTCGAGACAAACAAATGCCGGGGCACTTCCAACATGGTCTTCAGCACCACCGGGTCCTGCACCATGCCTTGGAGATGGGTCACCATATGCATTCGCTGCTTGCGGAGTTTTTCATTGCGAGCCTCCCGAGGGGAATGGGCCGGGCGCTGGGGCGAAAAACGCGAGTAGGGGCCTGTATAACGCATCGCAAATCTCCTCCCCACCTGGGGGAATTAGCTCAAAGTTCAACTCTGGAGTCAACTCAGGGTTCAGCTTGGAGTCAGGGAAATAAAACGATGGTGTCGCGTCCAAACCACGGTTTTGAGATGGGGGGGATTCCAATCTCAAAATAATCATCTATGACGAGGCATCAAAACTGGATTTCCCAGCTCCTCTTGGTCATCAGCGTAGAGCAAACGGATTCGCTCCCGTTTCACGGCGCTACAATTCCTTACCAAAGTCAGTCTGTGTTTACATGGACCCGCATTTATGGGGATGACAGCGGGGATGACGGCGGGGATACCTGCCCTTGGATCCAGGTCAGGTAGTCGGCGGATCCAGCCACAATGGGAATGGCCATCAGTTCCGGGACGTCGTAGGAATGTAGCGATCGCACCACCGCTTCAATGGCATCAAACTGGGCGCGATCGCTCTGCATCATCAATTGCCATTCCCCGTGGCGTTCAATATCTCCCTTCCAGGCGTAGACCGAAAAAATCTCCCACAGATTGATTCCGGCAACCAAGTGCTGAGCCACCAGGGCTTCGGCAATGGTGTCCGCCTCCTCACGGTTGGCGGTCGTGGTCAAGACCAGAATGGGTTGCAGTTCAGTCATGGTGCTGGGGTTATCGCACTGGGTTATCGCACTGGGGTTATGCCGTTGGGGTTATGGCGCAGGGAATTTCAGTTCAGTGGACCGTAGCGGGTGGCGCGCAAAGGCAAGGGCCTCTGCGATCTCGTGTGTTTGGCGGGGATAGCAGAGCACGGGCCGTTGCAGTAGCACCAATTCAACACCGAGCTGGTGGGCGATCGCCCGTTTCACATCCTCTCCCCCGGCCTGTCCCGAAGCCTTCGCCACCACCATCGAAATTTGCCACTGCCGCCATAGAGCCAACTCCAGATCAGGGGCAACCGGCGGACGTAGGGCAATGATACGGCGGGGGTCAAAGCCTGCGTCCAACGTTGCCGCGAGGGCCGTTGGCGACGGCAAAATTCTGGCAAAGAGCGTTGCCTGGGCATGGCATGCTTGAAAGTGATGCAGCAACCGATAGCCCAGAATCAGCAACACCCGTTGGTGGGCCAAACGCTCGGACTGGAGCAACGTTTCCAGCGTAGAGGTGGAAACATCGGCATCACCGTCATCGGCGTTGGTAACACCGGGAAAGCCGTGGGCTTTCCGAGCCATGGACGCTTGCTCCCCCAACAGAGGCCGCTCAAAGCGCAAATAATCCAACCCGAGCTGTTGGGCAGTTGCCATCGCACCTTCGGAGACTAGAGCAGCAAAGGGATGGCTAGCGTCCAGGATGGCAGTGATGCGATGGCGACGCACAAACGAGAGCATGGCGTCCCGATCCAGACAGCCCACATGAATGCGCCCAAAGGGACACAGGCCAGTGTAGAGCGATCGCCCAGCCTCGGTGGTCACCGTTACGCAATAGGCAACGTTAGCCCGGTGAAGCGCCTGGGCGAGCATGGCACTGTCGCTGGTCCCACCAATTAACCAAAGCATGAGGACCCTCCCAACATCAGGACACCTCAAACACCAGAACACCCCCAAGCACTAGGGAAACTTCACCTTATAGAGATGGAAGACATCATTGGATGACTCTTTCATCACCTTGCCCCCCATCTTCTTGATCAGGGCTTTCCAGTCATCCAAGGACTCCAGAATCACCTCGGCTCCCATGAATGTCTCCAAGATGGACCAATTTTCCGACAGTTCCGCATCGGGGTCCACCACATCAAAGATAAAAAGACCACCGGGCTTGAGGACTTTCTTCACCGCCGCGATCACGGTCTCCCAGTAAGCCAAGTCGTAGTAGCAACTGACGCCCGTGGCGATCGCCATGTCAAAGAAATTCTCGTCGTACTCCAAGCGATGGGCCGGCGCCTGCTTCATTTCCTTAAAGAGCTTGGAATTGAGCTGCGGCCCCCGCGACGAAATCACCTCCTTCACAAAGGTGCTGACATCCTGCCCGTGGAACAGCGCCTGCCAGTCTCGCCAGGGATAGACCAGAAAACTAAGACCGCAGCCAATGTCGAGGCAATGCTCCTTCTTCTTCGGTTTGGCAATCTCCCAGAAGGGAGAGGCAATCCTAGCCTGGAGGGATCCAGCCGCCCATTCCTGGAAGATCGGCATCGCCTCCACTTCCTGGGGCAGGTCAAAGGATTTTCCTTGATACTCCCGATTAAATCGGTCCGCCACCGCAGAAATTTGCGTCGCCCAGTCCGCCGCCGTCGGCAGAGCAGAGGTTGGATCATCCCAGGCATAGGTCATGGTCAGTTCTCCTAACCTTTAAGAGCTTTTTGAAAATTTTGACGATAGGAGCGGTTGGCAATGACAAGCAGCGGCCATAGCCCCGTCAGCAAGAGTCGATTACCACTGAAGTTGGTCCGTCGAAATCCAGACCAGAACTTCATTGCGCCCCAGAGGTAAACGCCTAAACCGCCAAGAACCAATAAGTAACCCAATGCTCTAGCCTCCAACTAAAATCCAATGCTGGGCCAAGCGCTCCGAACAAGCCGCTGAAATAGCCACAAACCGATCATCCAAAACTATCGCGAAGATTACGCACAAAACCCATAAAAGATTACGTTTTGTGCACAGTTGTAATGCCTCGGCAGAATGCGACACATCTGTAACCTTCCGGTCTTGGACTCTACGTTAACCTACGATTGAGAGGAGTCGGTTCAGCATACTCAGATATCCACAGATCTCGATCGCAATTGCCGGGGGATTTATGCGCGCAGTTTTGATGGCCGGTGGCTCGGGAACCCGGCTACGACCCCTTACCTACGATCTGCCAAAACCGATGGTGCCCATCCTAAACCGGCCCATCGCGCATCACATTATTAATCTGCTGAAGCGTCACAATATTACAGAGATTATTACAACCCTCCACTTCCTGCCCGGGGTGATGCAGGACTACTTCCAGAGCGGTCAGGAGTTTGGCGTTCAGATCACCTATGAAGTGGAAGAAGAACAGCCCCTGGGTACGGCGGGCTGCGTCAAGAACTGCGCCGAGCTGCTGAAGGAAACCTTTGTAGTCATCAGCGGCGATAGTCTGACGGATTTTGACCTGACCGCGGCGATCGCCTTCCACCGCGAGAAAGGCTCCAAGGCAACGCTGATCCTCACCCGTGTGCCCAATCCCGTCGAATTTGGTGTCGTCATCACCGACGCAGACGACCGCATCAAACGCTTCCTGGAAAAGCCCTCCACCAGCGAAGTTTTCTCAGACACGATCAACACAGGCGTCTACATCCTGGAGCCCGAAGTCCTGGAGTACCTGCCCGCCAGCGTGGAATGTGACTTTTCCAAGGATCTGTTCCCGATGTTGCTCCACCGGGGCGAACCGATCTATGGCTACGTTGCCGACGGCTATTGGTGCGATATTGGCCACCTAGAAGCCTACCGCCGCGCCCAGTACGACTGCCTCTCCCAGTCCGTCACCATGGAAACGGGCTACCCGGAAATTCGTGACGGCATGTGGGTGGGGCCCAATACACACATCGATGAGTCGGCCCGCATCGAAACGCCGGTCCTCATCGGTAGCAACTGCCGCATTGGCCCCCGCGTGCAGATTTCCGCCAACACAATCATTGGCGATAACGTCACCATCGGAGCCGATGCCACCCTCTCCCGCCCCGTGATCTGGAACGGTGTTTTTGTCGGGGAAGAAGCCACCTTAGAAGCCTGCATTGTGGCCCGAGGAGTACGGGTTGAGCGTCGTGCCCATCTGCTAGAAGGGGTGGTGGTCGGCTCACTGTCCACCGTGGGCGAGGAGGCTCAGATCAGCCCCCATGTGCGGGTTTGGCCCAGCAAGCGGGTGGAGTCCGGCGCCACGCTCAATATCAACCTAATTTGGGGCCACACGGCCTACCGCAATCTCTTCAGTCAGCGAGGCGTCTCGGGGCTGGCCAATATCGACATTACGCCGGAATTTGCGGTCAAGCTGGGAGCCGCCTACGGTTCAACCCTCACCTTGGGTTCGCAGGTGACGGTATCGCGGGATCAGCGCAGTATTGCTCGGATGTTGTCGCGATCGTTCATTTCCGGTCTCATGTCCGTGGGTGTCAATGTCCAGGACTTGCGCGCCACCGCGATCCCCATTGCTCGCACCTTGGTGCCCACCCTGGATGTGGAAGGTGGGGTCCACATCCGCGTCCACCCCAGCCGTCCGGACCACATCCTGATTGAGTTCTTTGACGAAAAGGGCATCAATCTCTCCAAGGCTCGGGAAAAGAAAATTGAAGGGTCTTTCTTTAAAGAAGATCTGCGCCGGGTCCAGGCCCACGAAATCGGCGACATTATCTCCTCGGGCAAGGTCCTGGAGATCTACAGCAATGCCTTCGAGAAAAACCTCAACATCGAAGCGATTCGCTCCAGCCGTGCCAAGGTCGTGATTGACTACGCCTATTCCGTTTCCGGGGCGCTGCTGCCCCAGCTTTTGGCCAAGTTTGGTGGCGATGCCGTCGTACTCAATGCCAGCTTGCAGCAGACGATTCTGTCCGAGGCAGAGCGGGAAGCGCTGTTGATTCAGCTCGGTCATGTGGTGGAAGCACTGCGGGCACACTTCGGCGTTCAGGTTTCTGCCAACGGCGAACAGCTCATCCTGGTTGACGAGGCGGGCATGCCGATTCGCGGCGAGCAGTTGACCGCCCTCATGGCCCACACCATTTTGACCGCGCGGCCCCGGGGCACGGTGGTGGTGCCGGTGAATGCTTCTAGCGCCATTGAGCAAATCGCCCGCCGCCACGACGGCCAAGTCGTGCGCACCAAGGCCAACCCCACCGCCCTGATGGAAGCCTGCGCCGCCCATGACAACGTGGTGCTGGGCGGCAGCGGCGAGATGGGCTTTATTTTTCCCCAGCTCCACCCTGGTTTTGATTCCATGTTTTGCATTGCCAAGCTGATGGAAATGCTGACGATCCAGGAACGCTCCCTGGGCCAAATTCGCTCGGAGCTGCCCAACGTCTTCCATCGTCGCTATACCGTGCGCTGCCCTTGGAATGACAAGGGTCGGCTGATGCGCTACCTGATCGAGATTAATCCGTCGGAATGTATCGAACTGATCGATGGGGTCAAGATTCGCGACTATCCCCACGAGCGCTGGGTTCTGATTCTGCCCGATGCCGGGGAGCCCCTGGTACATATCTACGCCGATGGCGAGGATCGCAAGTGGGTCGATCGCAGTTTGCAAAACTATCGTGAACGAATCCAAAACTTCATTGACCAAACCCACGAGATTGGTCGTCCGGTGTAGGATCAAAGAACGCCCGTACTTGTATGTTCCAAACGAGAAAGCCCTGAGGAGTTACGTCCGATGAATCAATGCATCCTGATGGCGGAAGTGGTTCAACCGCCTCAACTGCGCTACACCCAAGACAATCAAACCGCAGTGGCGGAGATGGTGGTCCAGTTTCCCGGACTGCGCCCGGATGACCCGGCGGTGACGATGAAGGCCGTGGGCTGGGGGAACTTGGCCCAGGAGCTGCAAACGCGTTGTCAGGCAGGGCAACGGTTTGTGTTTGAGGGTCGCCTGCGCATGAGCAGTGTCGATCGCCCGGAGGGCTTCAAGGAGAAGCAAGCGGAGTTGACCCTGAGCAAAGTCCATGACCTCAGTGGCGTGGAATATCAAGCGCCCATGGGAGACCCCATGGCTGCCCCCGCCGCCGCTGCTCCGGCTCCCAGCAATAATGCCCCGCGTCCGGTCAAGCGTGCCCCCCAAGCTGCGACCCAAGCCCCTGTGGCTAGTCCTGAGCCGGATTACGACGATATCCCGTTCTAGATCGCAAACATCTGGGTCAATCATTATTTGGGTCAATCATTATTTGGGTCAATCATGAACGCTAGGGGCCGAGGATCTTGGCCCTGCGGTGTTTTGTGGCGTCCCAGGCACCGGGGGGCGCGTATTCCGCGCCCCCCGTGGAAGATATGGCGGTATGGCGCTGGAATGACAGGCAAGCAGAACAAACATGATTCATGTGGTGGGCATTGGCCTAGACGGAGCAGTGGGGTTAGCCCCGACGGCGCTGACATTAGTTGAGCAGGCAAGTCTTTTGGTGGGGAGCGATCGCCATCTCAGCTATTTCCCCCATCACCCCGCGCCCAAACAT
>CALIJJ010000230.1 GCA_938017515.1 uncultured Pseudanabaenaceae cyanobacterium | reverse complement strand
TCTAATGGGCAAAGATGGCTGTAAACAGAATCCTCGTCGTCTCCTCTCACTTAATAAAAATCCATCAACAGGTGTTTGAATGGGCCTATCCCGATTTGGCGGAAAAGTATCGGCAGCGCAATGAACGCTATCCCAAATTAGACGATGAGGGGCAGTTGCTAGAGCGCGGTAGTTTGTAGCGATTGCGCCCCAACTTTGTGCCGTTCCAGTGATGCCTGTCTTTTGGTGATACCCATCGTTTAGAGTCTGTCCATGGATGCTTCCCCGTCGCCCAATCTTGAAAACGCGGTCTATAGCTATATCAGCATTCGTGGCGATCGCGACTACGCCGCAACCCACAGCATTGAGCATTTGCATCACATCCTTGGAGCTCGGCCTGAGATTCGGGATAACGGCGATCGCACCTACAGCAACACCCCTGGCTTTCCCTGGATTTGCATCGCCCTGATCAACTGCGATGAGCGAGGCAATTTTCCCGCCGGATTGCCCCAGGATGGTCCTACGGTGAATCTGCTCGAATGTGTCTGCCTCGACAGTGGTTCCTTTGTGGAGGATCAGTTCTACATTGACCTCACCAGCGACATTGCCGAGGATTTGGGCTGGGCGGCCATTGCAGACGAGACCGAAGATCGGCTTTGACCTTCTGTTCCAATGCTCCGCCAGGACCAGCACTGGTCCAGTTTACGCCCCAACTGTTGAACCGAAAGTAGGGGCGTAAACTGGACCGAGGTCGGGGCATTGGCAGAAGGCATCAAAAGGCTGGGGAGAGGCTAAGAAGCAGAATACTCTGGTCTCAGCCCCTTTCAACCTCGCAAGCTGGGGAGATCTCGCTAGACCACCAGGAAATCACTGGCGCTGATGCTAGGAGCACCTTGCAGTGTGGCGATCTTCACCGAGCGAGGGCGACCCGGTAGGTTGCGATCGCCTTTGTAGAACAGATCGCCGGAGCTACCGTCATAGGTAAACTTGGCGCTGTCCGGAGCGGGACTGCTGCCCAGGACGAAGAACTGATCGCTGGGCAGTGCACCGCTGGCCAGATCGCGGAACGGGATGTGCGTGCGGGTGGTCTCAGAGCCAATGCGGTAGCGGGCACCCAGGGTACCATCGCTGTTTTCGAAGACGAGGCGATCGCGCCCCACCTCAAAGTCCGTGACGACATTGGCCTCAATTTCCCGAAACTGGGCCCCCATGCGACCCGCATCAATCACGGAGGCCGCAATAAACTTGAACTGATCTGCGCCGGAGCCGCCTGTTAGGGTGTCGGCTTCATTGGCCACCAGCGTGTCGTTGCCGCCGCCGCCAATCAGTCTGTCCTCACCGGCAAACCCATTCAATTCATTGGCTTTGCCGTCGCCCTTGATGCGATCGTTTTCGAAGGAGCCGAGGGCGTTGACAAAGTTTTCGACCACGAGCTTTTCGTTGCCATACTTCAACCGCTTTGCGCCTAGGTCGAGGTTGATCGCGGGGGCAAAGCCCTCAAGGGGAGGACCAAAACGAGGACGAAACTGGCTGTAGGAGAAGTTGATGCTGTTGGTTTCTCCCGCAGCACCGACAACCCGCTCAATATTGTCAAGGCGATCGGCGGCAATGGCAATTCGTCTCTGGTCTGGCAATGCCACCAGCTCACCATTATTTTTCAGGGCCTTGAGCTGGGGGGTGAGGCCGGTCGGTGGGGCGTTGGGATTGCTGAATGTGGTATCGAAGTCATAGGCCAGCGTCATGCCCTTTTTGTAGGTGACGCGATCGTTGCCGCTGCCGCCATCGAGAACGTCGTTGCCTGCACTACCGAGGATACGATCGTTGCCGCTACCGCCGGAGACCTGGTCATCCCCAGGCCCACCATCGAGCAGGTCGTTGCCACCTCGGCCATTGATCGTGTCATTGCCGATGTTGCCAAACAGAAACTCCCGTTTGCCGCTGCCGAGAATGCTGTCATTGCCCCGGCTACCCACAACGTCGGTGAAGTTCTGAATCGTGAAGGACTGAGCGCCAATGACGGGGATGTCTCGGACGCTGAGGGATTCAGCGGCCAGATCCACGTCCAGATAGGTTGTGGAGCCGCTGGCGGTGGCCCCATCGATTTTGTTCCGCTGGTTGTTTGCACCAACGATAACCTCGACCGCCTTGAGTTGATCGGTGCCCAGGCCCGATTTTTTCAGGACGCCGATGGCCTGGAGCGTGACGGCTTTTCCCAGTTTGCTGTAGTTGGCAATGTCGCGACCGCTGCCACCATCGAGGAGATCGTTTCCCTTGGAGCCGAAAAGCTGGTCGTTGCCGTCTTGACCAAAGAGTTCGTCGTTGCCGCTGCCGCCGTCGAGGAGGTCGTTGCCGCTGCCGCCCTTAAGGATATCGTTGCCAGCCTGACCGTTGAGAATGTCAAGGCCACGACCGCCAAAGATGCGATCGCTCCCTCCTCCGCCAAAGATCGTATCGGCTCCGCCAAAGCCAAAGATGAAATCGGCGCGGGACGATCCAATCAGATAATCCGCTCGCCGGGTGCCCAAAATCAAATTGAAGCGCGCCTGGGGAAACTTGCTGGTGAGGGCACTGGGGGAGTTGCTGTAGTTCAGTGCTGCGTAGGATTTAGTGCTTGTGCGCAGAGCACTGGACAAAGCAGGGGCATTTGCCTCTGGATCGATGCCAAGCTTGCTAGGGTTGCTATCGAGCGTGAAAAAGGTTGCCGAATTGGGGAGCGCCTTGGGCAAGGTCGTCCCGGCAACAACAGATGTGGCCATTATTGAAATTGTCCCTGAGTGAAATGGTCTTCAAACGGGATGCAGCCTGACTCACGCTTGAGGATGTGCCCGAAAGGATGTGCAGGTCCATTCGGTTGCACCCAACCTACAGCAGAGCCCAGGTTCAATCGTTGCCAATTTGGAAAAAGTGAATCTATTTGTTGATAAACTTAATTTCCTTTTCCGAATTATTTTTGACTGGCAATTATGTCTTTCTTTCTGTTTGTTTT
The DNA here is from genome assembly GCA_938017515.1 of uncultured Pseudanabaenaceae cyanobacterium. Lineage (GTDB taxonomy): Bacteria > Cyanobacteriota > Cyanobacteriia > PCC-9006 > JAAUQQ01 > JAAUOP01. The sequence goes on along the minus strand of CALIJJ010000230.1, from coordinate 2,973 downwards.
AGAGCTTAATTGAGTGATAATCCTGGCTTAAAATGGACCCAATTCAAGCGGATTCTAAGTAAGTGCTCACTTGAGGGATCGAGGCAATCAGTGCCTGGGTGTATTCCTTTTGAGGATTTTGATAGATTTCTTCTGGGTCACCCATCTCTTCGATGCGGCCTTGGTTCATAACGATGATGCGATCGCTCATGAATTTCACCACGCTTAAATCATGGGAAATAAACAGATAGGTCAAACCCAAGTCTGCCTGCAAATCCTTGAGCAAATTGAGAACTTGCGCCTGAACGGAGACATCTAATGCCGACACTGATTCATCGCAAATGATAAAGCGGGGATTCAAAGCCAGGGCACGGGCGATGCAAATGCGCTGCTTTTGTCCACCGGAAAACGCATGGGGATAGCGATCCATTGCATCAGCATCTAAGCCCACTCGTTGCAAAAGCAGGGCGACTTTCTCGCGATTTTGCTGTTTATTGCCGGTCAAGCCATGGATTTGCATGGGTTCCAAAATGGCCTTGGCAATGCTCATGCGTGGGTCCAGGGCGCTGTCAGGATCCTGAAAAATAATTTGCATATCTCGACGCAAACGGCGCAGCTTGCGTTCTTTCATCCAGGCAATGTCTGTGCCATCGAACCAAATATTGCCCGAAGTTGTGGGAATCAGCCGTAGCAAGGCACGGGCTAGGGTGCTCTTGCCGCAGCCGGATTCACCCACGAGGCCGAGGGTTTCGCCGCGATGGATTTCAAAGGAAAGGTTGTCCACTGCTTTGAGCGTGCGGTTGGGTTGACCCAATGGTGTTTTGACCGGGTACTCCACAGTTAGGTATTTGACTCGAACGATGGGTTTGTCCGATGGGTTGGGGTCTGGTGCTGCGGACGGAGAGGCTTGGGCTCCAGACGCTTCGGAGCTAGACGTTTGGGAGGATATCTCCGAAGACCGTGGACGCGAAAAGATCTCCAGGTCCACTGGCTTTTCTTCCAAGATGGGGTTGCCTTCCATGTCAACGGATTCCGCCATGAAGTCGCTGACCGTTGGCAGGGTGACAAAATCAACATCAAGCTGAGGGCGGCAGGCGAGCAACCCCTTAGTGTAGGGATGGCTAGGTCGATTGAAGATGGCCTTGGCGCTGTCATATTCGACGATTTTGCCGCGATACATGACGGCGATCGCATCAGCCACCTGGGCGACGACACCGAGGTCATGACTGACAAAGACCATGGACATCCCCCGACTATCACGCAGCTCTCGCAGCAGGTTCAGAATGGTGGCCTGCACCGTCACATCCAAGGCTGTGGTGGGTTCGTCGGCAATCAATAACTGTGGGTCGCAGGACAGGGCCATGGCAATCATCATGCGCTGGAGCTGACCGCCGGAGAGTTCGTGGGGATAGCGGTTGAGCAACTGCTTTTTGTGGTCGCGGATGGCGCGATGGATCTCGCGGGTGGTGGGCTCAGTTCCCTTCCAGTGTTGGCGAAATTCTTCGGCTAGATCCTCGTCGGAGGGCAGCAGTTTGACTTCTCGCAGTAGCGCCAGCGCACGCCGTCGGGCAGCGGTTTCTGAGACGGGGTCGTGGAGCCGGATGGCTTCTACGATCTGGGAGCCGCAGGTGTACACCGGATTCAGGGCGCTCATGGGCTCCTGGAAGATCATGCTGATCTTGCCACCTCGGTAGGCCTGGAGCTGTTTTGGGGAGGCTTTGAGCAGGTCGATGGGGTCGGCGCGATCGCGATCGCGAAACCAAATTTCACCGCTCAAAATCTCACCGGGGGGGCAAGGAATCAAACCCATGGCGGCTAGACAAGAAACTGATTTGCCCGAGCCCGACTCACCGACGATGGCGAGGGTTTGACCACGCGGCACGGTGAAGCTGGCCTGATCCACAGCCATGATGCGGCGATTGTCGGAGGTGAAGCGGATGCGCAAATTGCGAACGTCAAGGACAGGCTCTGGCATGGTGACGGATCAAGCGGATGGCTGGGTTGGTGAATGGTTGGGTCGGTCAATGGGCGAGTCGGTCAATGGACAGGTCGGTCAATGGTTGGGCCGGTTAAGGGGTGGAGTCAAACCACTTGGCCGACACCCTAATATGCCACGCCCAGGAAACATGACCGACTTCAAAGATTTATCCCAGGTTTGAGAGGGTTCTCAATCTAGCGTTATGGAAGTCTTTCATCTTACTTAAGACAGAGGTCAGATACTGCTAGACCACGGTTTGATCAAGTCAAGTCTTGGCGATTCCTTGTTTTGCCCACCCTGGGTCTTGTTCTAACATCTGGGTTTTGCCAGCAGTCTTGTTTTTCTAGCAGCTTTGCTTTTCTAGCAGCCTCGTTTTTCCAGCAGCCTTGTTTTTCCCAACATTTTCACTGTTTAGGACACCTTGGAGGTAATCGCATGACTCGAATCAACCCTTGGTTGGCCGCTGCAATGCCGTTTCTGGTTTTGGGGGGAGCTGCGGCATCGCTGAAGACACCTGTCATGGCTATGCCTGCGGAGACAATTGTTTCGAATTCGCTGAACCCTTGTCCCGGCATCTATTACGAAGAACCGCATAATCAGCTGCACATTGTGCCCGATGGATGTCCCCCAAACTTGGCCACGCGCAATGCTCGAGCGGCGCGTTTGGCTCGCTCCGAAGCCGATGCGACGAGTTTGTTTGACGTGCAGTCCTTGCCTTTGGTTGAAGGGGCGATTGTGTTGCCTGCGCTAGAACCCAATGTGGCCTTTGCTGACTGGGATTTAGAGAATGGTTTAGAAAATGGTTTAGACCGTCGCTCTGATGCTGACTATGACGGTATCGGCGGTGCCTATGGCAGTTTGCCCGAAACTTCGCTGGGCCTGACTCGACCCCGGGCTGTGGGTCAAACGGTGAATCTTCCGAGTCGTAATGCGCCCGTGGAATTGGATGGTGCACTGCCGTTGCCTGAGGTGCAGCAGGTGGCGATCGCCCAGGTCACCCCCCAGCCGTCGGGCCG
>CALIJJ010000229.1 GCA_938017515.1 uncultured Pseudanabaenaceae cyanobacterium | reverse complement strand
ACCGCCACACGCCCCCGCAAATCCGGCAGCGCAAACGTCGTAAAGCCATCACCGCCGTAGGTCGTGCCCAGCAGCGCAAACAGCGCTTCGTTATCCGCAGGCGTAAGCAGTTGGCCATTGGGCTGCACATATCCAACGGGTGCAAAGCTGCCTGCAAACCACCGCACCTCGCCCACGCCATCGATCAAAGGCGTCAGTGCCAGCGTCGGCTGACGATTATCCTGGGCCTGACCGCCCCCGGTGAGGTCCGTTTGAGCATCGCCGGAGCTAGCGTTGATCGCATGGGTATGCAGCTGTAGCTCATTCACCGTCAGCGTCGTGGTTTCCGTGCCGCTGCTTTGTCCCAGGGTGACGCTCGATAGGTCAGGAGCATTGCCTGCACCAAGGGGCGATCGCCCCTGCAGATCCGGCAAACCAAACGACGTTCTGCCATCGCCACCGTAGGTCGTGCCCAAAATACTGAACAGCGCTGAATTACTGGCAATATCCAAAGTCTGACCTTGAGCCAGCGCGTAGCCCCGAGGCGCAAAGTTGCCCGCAAACTGAATGACTTCACCAATGAAGGGCTGCGACGGTCCCGAAGAAGAGGGAGCCAGCGTGCTCCCATTGATGGAGGGAAAGAGGCCTTGCAGGGCGATCGCATAGTTCAGCGTCCCGTAGGGCTGACGATTGTTGATCGCCTGTCCCTGGCCCGTAGAGCCGGTCGTCACGATTGCATCAGCCATTACAGTTTCTACCACAACTCAAGGAACCGATCACCAAAATTCAGTGACCCTGGGAGCACAGGTCTCCCCCTCAAATCTAGTCAAAACTGGGGCTTGATCCGCGTTGGCGTTACACAAAGTAATTGCGATCGCCCGAGATAAAAACCCTATTCCTGCCGAATGGCTGCTGAAATATTCATCTTGCCCAACCGCCAGGCGGGATAAAGACCGGCCAGCAATGCTGCGACAATCGACACCAATCCGGCTTGCCAGAAATATTTCGGTTGCAACACCATCTGAAGCGTCCAGCCAAACGATCGCACATTGATCACATAGACCAAGATCCAGGCCAAGGCATAGCCCAACGGCATCGCAAACACCCCCGCCAATGTGCCCATCAGCCCCGTCTCCAGCAGCGTCATATTGCGCAACTGCGTCGGCGTCATCCCCAGCGCCCGCAGAGTACCCAGCTCGCGAGTCCGCTCCAGTTGCAGACTCATGAGCGTACTCAGCACGCCAATAAACGCCACCACCACCGCCAACAATCGCAGCGCATTCGTAATCGCAAACGTCCGGTCAAAAATCTCCAACGACCCCTGACGCAAACTCACATTCGACTGCACCGACAGCGCCTGCTCTCCCTTAAACCGCTGCTGAATCGCAGCCACCGTCTCATCCACATCCACACCGGGCGAGACAAACAGACCCAACGATGCCAGACTGCTATCCTGCCAAATTTCCTCGTAGAGGTTGTCATCAATAATGATCGTTCCCTGGTCCGAGGAATAGTCGTAGAACACGGCAATCACGGGATAGGTCATGTCCCCCTGAGGAGATTCCAGCGTCACCGTTTCCGGTGGCTCCGTCAGGTTCTCCCGCAGCATCAAAGCCTCAGAGATAATCACGCCCTCACCCCGATCCAGCGCATCCCAAGGATCCGGCTTCAGGTCCTCACGAATCCAGGCATAGGGGCGCTGACCGTGGGAGACATCACCATCCGCAGAAATCAACTTGCCATTGCGATGGATGGGCGCATCATCAAACCCCGTCACCAGGACATCGGCATCGTTGTAGGTCACCGCATCATCCAGACCGGGCCAGCGTTTGAGTTCAGCGGCGATCGCCGGATCCAGTTTACCCAGCACCCGATTGGCTGAGGCAGAAGGAGGCGTGACGTAAATATCCGCCTGCAGCGTCTGCTCCAACCACTGAATCACCGTGCCCCGGAACGAGCCAATCATGATCGACACGCCGACAATGACAGACACCGACACCATCAGCGCTGCCGTCGCCACGGAGGTGCGGCTGAGCGATCGCAACACATCCCTCGGAGCCAGCCGACCCAGCACCCCCAAGGTTGCCTCACCCACGGGACCGAGCACTCGCATCAACACCGCAATCAACGGCGGCGTCAACAATGCCGCCCCCAGCAAGACCGCAAACAGTCCAGTGAATGCCGCAATCAAACCGCCACCGGCCCATTGCAACATCAACACCCCAAACACCGTGGCTGCAATCCAGGCCCAAACCAGCTTGGGCAAGAGCGCCAAAATTTTGTTCTCCAGGGTCGATCGCTGGAGGATCATCGTCGGCGTCGTATTCATCGCCTCAAAGGCAGGCAGCCCCGCCGCCAACACCGACGCTAAGATTCCGACTACCAAGCCTTTAACAATGGTGAGGTTGGACAGACTGATCTGTTGAACGCTCACCACAAAGTAAAAGTCGTTGATCGTCTGGGTGATCAGCCCGACAATGCTGCGGCCCAACACCACACCCAGGCCCACACCAATCACCGAACCGATGACGCTGAAAAGGACAGCTTCCCCCAAGATCAGCGTAAACAGCTGCCGCTGGGTCACACCAAGACAGCGCAAAATGCCAAAAATGGGCCGCCGCTGGATGACACTAAACGTGACGGTGTTGTAGATCAAAAACATGCCGACGACGAGGGCCAACAAACTCAGCGCCGTTAGGTTCAGCTCAAACGCTGCCGTCATTTGCTGCACTGCATTTTTTTGAGCCGCAGCGGGCTCAATCTTGAGTCCCTGGGGCAGTTGCTCCGCGATGGTCGCCAATGCCTCAGCCCCCGAGGGAGCATTGGGTTCATCCACAATCAGGTCAATGTGGCTCAGCTTGCCCACTTGCCCCAGCAACTCCTGGGCCGTGGCGACGTCTGCAAACAAGATGTTGCTGAGGGCACGGCGGTTGAGACTGTCGCTGGAAGCAATGCTGCCGACGACCCGAACGGTTTGCTCCTGTCCAGCGAAGTCCAGGTGGAGGTCATCACCGGGGTGGACGTTGTAGCGATCGCCCACATCCTGGGACAGCACCACCGTATTGGGTTCCGTCAAAAACTGAATAAAGCCATTGCCGCCGTTACTTTCCACATCACCAAAGTAGCTGCGGAACGGTGACTCCGAAAAGAAGTCCACCCCCACAATGCGAAAGGGTTGATCATCCAACTCTTCTGCGACGGCATAGCCCTCCACCACCGGGGCCGTGGGCACCTGGCTATAGCTACGCCGCAGCTTGGTATACACCGATTCGTCAATGCCCGTCGGCGAAATCGAAACAATTTGGTGGGTTGTCCGTCCCGTAATCGCATCCGTCGCCAGTCCAAAGGCCCGTTGTGCCGATCCATTGGCCAAGTCAATGGACACCATCATGGCCACACCCACGGCAATGCCGACGATGCAAAGCAAATATTGCAGGGGTCGCTGGCGCAAGCGCTGCCAAGCCAATCGCCACAGCGGCGCATTCGCCACGGGAATTTGCGAGGTGTCGAAATGGGAGCCGGAGCGGGAACCGGAGTTGGAGTCGGACATGGAAAACGGCGCTTAATCTTTTGTAATGCCAGCCTTCACTGTAAGCGTTAAGGCCCCCCTCGAAACAGATCATTCATGCGATCCAGCTCACTCTGGGCCATATACACCGGGTTCCCCGTCAGAATTCCCGTGACGCTGCGGAAAGGATTGCCCACATGCATCCCCTCACCATCAATGGAGAACTCGCGAATATCCTTGTCATGCATGGACCCCCGCATCTTCAGCACGGTCAGCCCTCGCCGCATTTCACCATAGATCTCCACGTAACGCAGCAAAATGATCGAGTCCGTAATCGTGGAAATATGGGCCTCCGTAATCGACGTGCCCCCCACCAACGTCGGCGTCGTGGATGTAAAGAGCCCCGCCACCTCGCGCTCCTTGATGAACGAGGTCAGACTGACAATGAACTCCCGAAATCCGCGCAACGTCGAAACTCGTTCCAGCGCCGACAGACTGTCCACAGCGACCCGGTTGGGCTGAAACTCGTCCAGCTCCTCCTTGATTTTCACCAGATGCTCTTCAAGGCCCGTGGTCTCGGGATAGCGACAGATCACCCGCAGGGTCCCTTCCTTCTCCATCTTGCCGTAGTCCACGCCCCAGCCCTTGGCGTTGCGAAAGAGCTGCTCGCGGCTCTCTTCAAAGGCAAATAGCAAGCAGCGCTCATCGTTGGCGGCGCCCCCGGCCACAAATTCCGTCACCATCAGCGTCTTGCCCGTCCCCGTGGCGCCGGACACCAACACCACGGAATTTTGGAAAAAACCACCGCCGCACATCGTATCTAGAATCTTGTTGCCGGAGGTGATACGCAGGTTGGACGAACTTTGCTCTAGCTCAATGGCCGAGAGCGGGATCACGACAATGCCCTGGTTCGAAATGACCGTGAAGGGAAACTCCCCTTTCTGGTGGCTCGTGCCGCGATATTTGAGCACTTCCACCGTGCGCCGCCGCTTTTCATCCACGAGGGCATTGCGCAGGATGACGACGTTATCCGCGACAAATTCTTCAACGCCATAGCGACTGATGTCGCCATATTCATCGGTGCGCTCCGCCGTCAAAATCGAGGTCACCTTCATTTCCCGCAGCACGGAGGCAATGCGGAAGAGATCCGTTCGCACCTGGGCCGTGTCGTTCAGGTGGCTAAAGATCGCCCCGAGGGAGTCCATGGAGACCCGAGTGGCCTTGACCTTGCGAATCGCAAACTCAAGACGAGCCAGCAGCGCCCCCAGATCATACTCACCGCTGACGACAGGTTTTTCAGAGAGCTGAGGAGAGGCATCCACAAAGGCCCATTTGCCCTCCGCTTCCCACTGGCGAATATTCCAGCCAAACCCACGCATATTCTTGCGAACTGCTTTGGGGGGTTCTTCAAAGGTCACAAAGACACCAGATTCACCGCGCTGAATGCCCTCCGCCAGAAACTGGCAGGCAAATACGGTTTTGGCACTGCCTGCGGTTCCCACCACCAACGTGGTCCGACCCTGGGGCACACCTCCTTCCGCAAGAAAATCAAAGCCATCAATTCCAGTTGCCAGCTTATCGATGCGATCCGCATCAAAGTCATCTGGTTGGGGTGCCTCTAAAATCACAGGTTTCTTCCTTAACTATCGCGTTGCGTGGGGATGGGGCTAGGCACGTTGTCCTAGGAGAGGATGGGAGCTAGGTCATGGGAGCTAGGTCATGGGAGCTAGGTCGTGAGGTCTAGGCCCATCAGAACAGCCTCTAAATCGGATAGATCCCCGATGATGCGCTGAACCGGCGAAGGGGCTTCCTTCACGAGGGTCGGGGTCACCAAAATACGTTCTTCCTCAGCGGTTTCAGGGTCTTCAAGCACATCCACAATGGAAAGGTCGTAGCGACCCGCGAGGTGGTGCCTGCAAAGCTTGAGCAAATTGGCGATCGCCCGTTCCGAGCGCGGTGTATTTCCCGTGACGTAGAGCGTGAGTCGATATTTGCCGGACATTGCAGCGCATCACTAGAGTAGATTGAGCGGTCTCGGAGAATCACGGTGGGCAACGGGACGAGACGGTCACCCCCTAAACAAATGAATGGCCCAGACTTAGGAAGACGGTTTTCCTCGGGGATAGGCACGCCGCTTGCTCAAGCCAATGAAATAGCGACGATAGTAGGTCACCAAATCCCCCATAACCTCCAGAACCGTCAAACGACTTTCCGTGATGTAGGCTGTGGCCTTTTCCGGCAGCACCCCCGCCGTTTTAGCTCGCAGGGCATAGGTGTGCATTTCGACCACATCCCGAGGACTGGCTTTGAGAAACCCCAATTGCTCGGCGAGGGCACGCATGGAGTTCTCCGACGTCGCATCAATTCGATAGGCTCGGCGCTCCAGCGCTTGGTCCAGCAAGCGTCCATAGTCCTCGACCAGTTCCGAAAAGATGTCTGGCACCGTTTCCCGTAGCGATCCCGCATCAAACAGCTGGGCCGTCAGACTGGGGGCGACATCCCGCCGAACCAACTGCTCCCACCCCTCCATTTCCTGGACCTGCTGCTGGGCAGGCGCAATCAGGGCCTTGAGTTGTGCATGCTTCTGCATCGCAAACCGCAGGGAGTAGAGCAATGTCGTGCCCGTGAGGCGCGACGTCAACAAATAACCGTAGGCCCCGCCCTCAATCGCACGCACGGCCAGTACCTCTTCGTCCACCTCCGAGATGATGATAATCGGAACATCTGGAACCTCCAAGGGAGCGTGTGAATGCAGGTGTGAGTGAAAGTCATCGAACAGGGTAATTTCCAACAACAGTGCACGATAGGGGTGCTCCAGGAGCAACTCAAATCCAGCCTCAATTGATGGGGCCGCATCCAGTTGGATAGTGGCGGAATTCAGCAGCTTGGAGGGTCCAAGCAATTGCTGTTGAAGTTGCGTGGCCGTTGCCGGATTGGAATCAATGATCAGAATGGGGCAAGCTTCTTGAGCCATCACGCAAGCGCTAAGAGAACGAGCAGACTTGGGTCTGAGAGACTCGCATCATTGAGTTGAATGGGAGCACCGAGCGTCTTATCAAGACAGTGAGTCAATGCAGTGAAACGAATTCAAAACGAGGAAAATGATGATGATGCAAGTGTAAGGGGATCTTTTTCACTACGCGTTTTTTTTGAAGCAAATGGTTACATCAATGGCTCAGATTCTGTTACAAATCTCGGAACATTTTAGGGCGTGAAGACGATGCCAAGCCTGCCTGCCCTTGACGGGGGCAAGAATAGGACCAGAACGGGGGAAAAACGGGGCAAAAACGAGATGAAGACTTGCTCAAAAACCGTCATTTTTTGAAACGTGGTGGTGCCAATTTTTTAAGAGTTGTTCCGCCTCTCAATGCCAACTCCAAGTCATTGCCATAAAACGCTATCGGTAGGGTGTGAGTTGCGAGGATTTGTCTGTGAACCCAGGTCATCAGGGGCCGAATCAGGGGCCAGCTAAACGCTCCAAAGACGACACAACGCCGATGCCAAGCGCCACTCCCGCTGATCTCGGCTTCCAGATGCCGCCGGAGTGGGCTCCCCACGAAGCAACCTGGAGCGTGTGGCCTCGGGATGATGAGTATTGGTTCGGGTGTTTGGCGATCGCCCAGCGGGACCTTGCTCGATTCCTCAATACCCTGGTGAACTTTGAACCGGTCCATGTCCTCGTCCACGACGACAGGATCGCCGCCGAGGCTCGCACCCAGCTTTCAGATGCGATCACGCTGCACACCCTGCCCAACCGAGACATTTGGTTGCGAGACAGCGGTCCGGTGTTTGTCCAAGACACATCAGGGGCGATCGCAGCGGTGAATTGGGAGTTCAATGCCTGGGGCGATCGCTTTCCCTGGGAATTGGACAATCAAATCCCGTCTCAACTAGGGCAACGGTTGGGACTACACCTGTTTTCCACCGGCCTCATTCTGGAGGGGGGCTCGATTGAAATCAATGGCGCTGGGCTCTGCCTGACGACCCGGCAATGTCTGCTAACGCCCTCTCGCAATCCCCAGCTCTCTGAGGCTGACATTGAGCAAGCCTTGTTTCAATACCTCGGGATCACTGAAGTCCTCTGGCTTGACGAGGGCTTGGAAGGAGACCACACGGATGGTCATATCGACACCATTACTCGCTTTGTGGATGAGCGGACGGTTGTAACCTCGGTCTGTGACAACCCAGAAGACAACAACTTTGCCCCGATGCAGGCCAATTTGGCTCGCCTAAAAAACTTTCGCGATCGCACGGGTCAGTCCCTGCGGGTGATCCCGCTACCGTTGCCCCAACAACGCATCGATTTTGAGGGAGAACGATTGCCGTTAACCTACGCAAATTTTTACATTGCCAATGGTGTGGTCTTGGTGCCGACCTACGGCGAGGCCAATGATGAGGTCGCGCTGGACATTTTGCGTGATTGCTTTGGCAAGGATTCTTCCCTAGGCCAGCGTCAGGTCCTGGGACTCCCCGCCAAGGGACTCCTCCATGGCGGCGGCGCTTTCCACTGCGCGACCCAGCAACAGCCTGCCGGAAGGCTATGGTCACCGCAAGCCTAAACTTCGAGCCACCGACGCCTTGGCCAAGCGAACGCTCGATATCAACGCTTGAGACAAGTGCTTAATAGGCCTCTTGCACGAAACCCAAAGCCGCCCCCATCCCCCAACCCCTTCCCCCAGATTTGGGGGTAAGGGGAGCCTGAAAGTCCCTCTCCCACGCTTGGGAGGGATTTAGGGAGAGGGCCAGCAGAGTGATGCAAGAGGTCTAATACAAACGCTCGATACCAGGCTCGATACCAGGCTCGATACAATGGATTGTCGAAGGCGTTCTAGGCGTTCCATAGACTGGCGCACGACATCTTCTGACAGCCCTCAGCCCCTGCACTCATGCTATGCCGCGTCTTGCCGTTGTTCAACTTCAACTCAGTTCAGACCGAGATGAGAACGTCACGAAGGCGATCGCCCAGGTTCGCACGGCAGCGGCGGCTGGAGCCCAAATTGTGTTGCTGCCGGAACTGTTTGAAGGACTGTACTTTCCGCAGTTTGAGCGGGAGGAATCCTTTGGCCTCGCCCATGCTGTGACAGGGCACCCGTTTCTAGGGAGATTTCAGGCGATCGCCCGCGAACTCAACCTGGTCCTCCCCATCAGCTTTTTTGAGAAAGCGGGCCAAGCCTACTACAACAGCCTCGCCACGTTCGATGCTGACGGTCGGCAGCTGGGGATCTATCGCAAATCTCATATCCCCGACGGCCCCGGTTACGAAGAGAAGTACTACTTCAACCCCGGCGACACTGGCTTCCAAGCCCTTAGCACTCACTATGGCACTGTCGGCTCCGCCATCTGCTGGGATCAGTGGTTTCCCGAAGCAGCCCGCTGCCTAACACTCCAGGGCGCTGATCTGCTGCTCTATCCCACAGCCATTGGCTCAGAGCCACCGGAAGCAGGCAGCATTGACACACAATCCATGTGGCAACGGGCCATGGTGGGTCATGCCGTCAGCAACAGTTGCTATGTCGCAGCGGCCAACCGCGTGGGTATCGAAAGCCACACGACCTTCTACGGCAGTTCATTCATTTGCAACTACTGCGGCGAAATCCTAGCGCAGGCTGATCGCAACGAAGAAACCATTCTGTATGCTGATCTTGATTTTGCGGCGGCACAGCAGTTCAGAGCAGGGATGGGCTTTTTCCGGGATCGTCGCCCCAGCCTCTATCAAACCTTGCTCACCCTAGACGGAAAACCACCCGCCAATACTCAATCCCAAAACTAGCTCAGGCCCGAAGCCAAACCAATCCCCAAGCTCGCTTTGATGCAAATTTGATGCAAAAGCGAGCTTGGGGATCAATTGATTGAGCTACATCCTAGGCGTGAGCTAAGGAGCGAGCCAGCATGGGGCGAGGCTCAAAAGGAATCTGAGAGGGAAGTTCGCAATGCAACTGACTGGCTTGCTGAATATCATTATTCACCCCCTGCCACTTGACCCGCACAACGCGCTTTAGCTTGGACTCCATACGGCCATGGTCCTCAACGGCCATCCAGAGCAATTCGGCATCATCGAGACTTTTCGCAATCTTAAAGGGCCAGGGCTCACCCTCTAGCGTTTGCTTGAGATTTACAGAACGCCCCAAATAGAGCCACTGCTTGCGCCATAGAAATGCATAAACCCCACAGGCACTGGGAAGATTATTGGGATCAAGCTTTTGCCAGGTCGGTTGAGTCATCGTTTGAGAGTCCGTGAGAGAATAATAGAAGGAATAGGGTCCTTAAACACCGCTGAAATAAAAGCTTTGACCGGTTCAGCTCCGGATTTAAAATCGCTGATTCTTCGCAACACAAACTAGGGACGCAACACCGTCCACCCCTGCCTGCCAAGGCACCACGGGGAAAAGAGTTTAGTTGAGAAAGGTTATAGGCTGAAGGTTGCAAGCCCCAATGAGATGGGCTTGACCGGATAGTACCGCACATCTGTGCAAAATTGTCTAATACTCAGAAAAAAAAGTTTTAAAGACTACTTGATATGCACCGCATGCTTAATCAATAGCACGATCAGAAAGGAAATCGAGAGTGGGCAACACCCCTGATCCATCAGAGATTCGGCACTAATATTGTATACAAACCCATAAAATACATTCCGGAAAGAATAATCCGCATATACGTAGATATTTCCGTACTTGAATGTTCTTTATGAACATGAGAAATTCGTTACATTGGCAAATGATGACAATATTTTCAGATTCTAAGCGTTTATCCGAACCAGGAACCGTACAGGCAAGAACATTTGAACCACCGAAATGATCTGTCTGCATTAAAGGGCTGTCTACATGGAGCCATCAGAATTGAACCATCAAGGCCACCTGCCAGTCATCACCGCAACAAGCATTACGAATTAACGCTCATTGCAGTCAACAGATTGAAATGTCTGAGTCGGAACGATAGGGTAGGAGTTGTGAAAGCAACCCGAAGAGCATCGCTCCGGGATCGTATGACTCCAGACTCCCCCCAAAATTCCCCAGCCCACTTCCAGGCCCACCAGTCCCAAGCCAATTCCCAAGCGGATCCATCGTTGTCCCCATCGCCAGAAACAGACCTCACCTGGCGCAATCCGCCGGAACCGATCGCCGGGATGCTGGATGCACCGCGATCGCCCGTCATCTCTTTTTCCCCCGATCATCAGTGGATTCTGGAGCTGAGTATCCCAGCCCTCCCTCCCCTCCAGGAATTGGCCCAACCTAAACTGCCCCTGGGAGGCATCGAAATTAATCCTCAAACCTGGGGACCGGCCAAGGAATCGTTCTATGTTGGGCTGGCCCTCAGGCCCCTCCATGAGCCGACAGCCAAGGCCGTTGTACTCCCGGAGGCCCCTCGCATTCGAAATCTGTCCTGGTCACGGGATAGCCGCCACCTCGCTTTCACCCTCAGCGGTTCCCAGGGTCTATCCCTCTGGCTATTGGATATTGCCACGGGACAGGCCAAGGCCCTTACGGGTCCCATTCTCAATGCCACCTACGGGATTCCCTATCGCTGGCTACCCTCCGGTGAAGGATTCATCTGCAAAGTCCGTCCCGACGACATCGGCCCCCCTCCCGAAGCCGATACCATTCCCTCCGGTCCCGTTATTCAAGAAAACCAGGGACGGCTCACTCCCACTCGAACCTATACCAATCTGCTCAAAAACGCCCATGACGAAGCCTTACTCGACTATTACTTCTCATCCGTTCTAGAGCACATTGACTTCAACGGAAATCGTACGCCTCTCCAGCAAACGCCCGGTAACCCAGGCCTCATCCTCAGTGCCCAGCCCTCCCCAGATGGCAACTGGATCCTGCTGATCACCCTCCACCGCCCCTATTCCTATCAGCTCACCCTCAGGCGCTTTCCGACAAAATATACGGTGCTCGATCGCAGCGGCAAAACGGTGCGACTCATTGCCGATTTACCCCTAGCTGACGCCATCCCCACGGACTTTGAAGCCGTGCGTCAGGGGCGACGCTGGGTGGGCTGGAGAGCTGATCAGGCCGCCACACTCTACTGGCCCGAAGCCCTAGATGGAGGCGATGCCCGTCAGGACGTGGCGTTTCGAGACGCCATTTATCAATGGCCCGCTCCGTTCACCACCGACCCCAACCGACTGTGGAAAACGACCCTCCGGTTTCGGGGCATTGTTTGGGGCAATGAGTCCCTCGCCCTGGGGTACGAAGCCTGGTACGACAGTCGAGAATCGCGCACCTGGCAACTCAATCCCCTGACGGACAATGACGAACCACGATTGCTCAATGCACGCAATTTTCAGGACGCCTACAGCAATCCGGGGAAACCCGTCTTGGCTCCAGGCCCCTATGGCTGGCAAACCCTGCTCCTCGCGGCGGACGGCAACAGCTTTTATCTACAAGGGAGAGGCACCTCTCCCGAAGGGGTCTTTCCCTTTTTAGATCGATTGACAATCCCAAGTCATGTCCAGGATGAGCAAGCCACGGCATCAGAGACGCCCATTCCCCCACAACCCGAGACCCAGCGACTCTGGCAGGCCACGGCGTCGCATTTTGAACGTGCCTCCATCGTCATAGATGCTGATGCAACTAAAATCATTACTCAGCGTCAATCGCAAACGGAACCGCCCAACTATTTTCAGCGTGTCTTGGGTCATTCCAAAGCAGAGCCTCCCTCTCTCAAGGCTCTGACCCACTTTCCCGATCCACTGCCGTGGTACGCCAATCTAAAGAAGGAATTGGTGCGCTATAAGCGTTCCGATGGCCTGGAGCTGTCCGCAGTGCTCTATCTCCCCCCGAACTACAACGGCGAGGAAACACTGCCCATGCTCCTATGGGTCTACCCCGAGGAGCATAAGAGTCGGGACACAGCCAGCCAGGTGACCACCGCAGAGAACACCTTCAGCCGCCCCAATCGCACATCAGTTTTATTCTTGCTCACCCAGGGCTATGGTGTCCTGTTAGGGCCCAGCATGCCCATCATTGGTGAGGCGGAAGCGGAACCCAACGATACGTACATCGAACAATTGGTGGACAGTGCTGACGCTGCAGTGGAGTATTTGGTCCAGCGGGGGGTGGGCGATCGCCAGCGCATGGCCATTGGTGGCCATTCCTACGGGGCCTTCACCACCGCCAATCTCTTGGCCCACTGCGACCTATTCCAAGCAGGCATTGCACGCAGTGGTGCCTACAACCGAACCTTGACGCCCTTTGGTTTTCAAGGGGAACAACGCAATTTTTGGCAGGCCACTGACACCTACATCAATATTTCGCCCTTTAGTCAGGCAGACAAAATCAAGGCGCCACTCCTGCTGATCCATGGCGAGGAGGATAACAATGCAGGAACCTACCCCCTGCAGAGCGATCGCCTCTACGAAGCCATGAAAGGATTGGGCGGCACGGTGCGCTATGTGTCATTGCCCTACGAAGGCCACAGTTATCGATCGCGGGAGGCCAATGGTCACGTGCTTTGGGAAATGGTGCGGTGGCTCGATCGCCATCTATCCCAGAAGCCAGCCTCGATGCCAAGCTCAGGCTGAGATAAGCCAAGTTCATGCTGAGATCATCCAGGTGGGTAACCAAGACCCACTAGACCATCGCAATCTAGACCATCGCAATCCATCGCAATCTAGACCATACCAATACTGAGCCACTGCTCCAATCGCCGTCGAGTCAACCGCAACAGCAATAGCTGGCGCCCCTGCCAAGCCTCGAATTGACTCGGCGCATTGCCGTGAACAATGCAGCCTTGGTCATCTTCTAAACGAAAGTCAATGACCTCTAGGGGATAGGCAGTACATAGGATGTCACCGCCTGCAGTGGCATGGTAATACATAGCTCTTGTTGTTTGGGGGTCTTGTTATTTTTGGGATCCTGCAGTGATTAGCATCAGCTCAGGTTCAGATGTGGCTCAGGTTTCGACTACAGAACGCCGGTTCTAGCACAAACAGAGGCGTTTCGCCCACAGTTGCTAAAATTTGTCGTCCTCATCCTAGCGATTACACACCTCTAACCAGTGCCAAACTGGCATTCATCCAACGGATTACCAGCAGACCAGAAGCGCTAAAAATCAGAGTTTGAACCGCCAGACTCTCTGGAATATCAGCGGTTCACATCGGGACTGAGCCCAAAGCTTTTCTCAAGAAATAAATCTCAAGAAATAAATTTCCCTTTGTTTCGTCCCCATTCTCGTCTCTTTTGGTCCAATTGGATCAATTTTTTTGAAGGGGTGGTGTTTACATTGCGCCCGAGTTGCTTTAGATCGTTCGATTCGAGCTGACTGACTTCAGGGTATCGTTGGCTAAACGTTCGCTAAAACCCGCGATAAACGCCACCAGAAAAATCTTATACAGCTCCTGCGAATCCAAATCCCCCAATGGATCTTGGCTCTCGGAGGACTGTTTCGATGACAATGCATCCCCCCCGGCACTTCCCGCCAGCTGTCCCTCCGGCTGACTCTCCAAATAAAACTTGGCAGGCAAGATATCAATCACCTTTGTGCTCAGAATGGCAAAGACAGCAACGCCAAAGATAGATCCGATCAATGGCTTTAAGGCTCCCAGCAAAAATGGATTTTTGATATTCTCCCGATCCATCTGATCCAGGCGAATCAAAATGCTCATCATGCTGCCAATGGCCCCGGCAAAGGCAGCTAAGATAATACGCTGAGAGTGATTTAGAACTTCCTGATCACTGATAAAACTGGCTAGAAAATTTAAGAATTTATTGGATTCATCGCCTTTCGTCTCCGCACGAAGCTTACTCACTTCTTGTAATAAGGTTTCGATATTAGTCTTTGTTTTGAGGCGAACAAGTCCCGCTTCTCGTTCTTGAGATAACAATTCAGCCTGCTTATTTCTGAGTAATTTGAGCGACGCCTCTCTAGATTCATCCTTCTTCGCGGCTCCGTCAGTCACCGCCGCAGCCGCGTTCTGTGGCGGTGACTGACGGGGAGGTACGACATCATCATTAGCATCAGCGGCTTGCCCTTGCTGTGGTGCGGGCTCTACAGCAACTGGCGTTTCTAATGCTTTTAGATCTTCAATTTGGTTGCTAATTCCAGAAATTTGAATTTTAAAGGCTTCCTGCTCCTGTTCTTTTACAAAGAGTCTATCGATCTCGGCAGCTAGGTCAGTGTATTTGCCCTTCAAATTATCATCTAGATTTTCACCAGAAGAGGCGTAATAAGCGCTCACAAAGGTGAGTGGCACCGTGAAAAGAACAAACGAAAATCCCGACAGCATCAATGAAAAGCCAAGCCCCGCCAAGACTCTCGCTTGTATTGACTTTAAACGCGTTACATCTCGATAGCGATTCACACACCAACTCAACGGCAAGGGAATCCACCACCGGTCATATTCCAGCCGACACAAACACCGATCCAATACGCTGATGCTGCTATCCATTAACTCAAAGGCATTACTGGCTTCCACATCTAAGCCATCCACTGCATCCTGAATTTGTAACGCGACGCCCTCTAACGGAGCGATTCGACCCTTCAAGTGAGATTTCGATGCTAACTGGCGTAATCGATGGACCTGCAATGTCAACTCATGCAACTGCTTCAGCAGGGTCGCCTTGCGGGATTGGCCGAGATCCGCGATCGCAATGCGCCGGGTTTCTTCCTCCACCCCCACCATCAGCGTTGCGATCACCTCGCGATCATCCGCGCCGGAGGGCTCATCCAGCTCCTCCAACTCCGCATCCAAATCACTCAGAATCATCCGAAGCTGCAGCATCACCTCATGCAATTGCTTCTTCAGCCCCTTCCGCTCGGGCCGTTGCTCTCCCGGACTCTCCCAACGCTCCACCAGCGCAGTCAATTGGTTCCGAACCTGGACACTCTTTGCTCGTATGTCGGCAAAATCCTCTAGGTTTTGCTTCTGCGCCGCGTCCAGTAGCTGCTGCACCTCACCCTGTAGCTTCGCCAAGCGCCCCAACTGCTGGCGAACTCTCCCTTCGTCATAGCCATCATCCTTAACCTGCCGCAGTGCCAGCCGTTGCCGACGGATACTCTGCAAAGCATCATCGATGGTTGTCCACAACCTCAGCTGGTCTGGACTGGGCTCCCCCTCCAAAGGTTGTGGGGTCTGATGCGGTGATTGATGGCGCGATCGCGGCGTGTTTTCGGGCTTGAGCATCGTACAAAATGCCTCCTTGGCAGGACCAACACCCGTCATTAGCCAAGCGGGCGTTTTAACCAAGGATGCATAGCGTCCTGGCTCAGAAACAACCATGGAGCCGTCAAAACAACGGCCCAACGGGACTTACAAAAGAGCGCTTGCGAAAGGCTCCTTACGAAAGACCACTCACTAAATGCCATTGCCAAAAGACAGTGGTGCTTGCGAAACAGGGAATGGAGCTAACCGGGCTGCCGCCTTTAAATGACTATAACCCATGTTTGGATGGGCTTTCAAGCTTCCGCCATGGTGTGATGCAGGAGATAAAAACGAGGGTGAGAATCGTGCGAGTCCAAACGATGTCAGCGTGACTTAAGTATATTTTGATTCTCTCTCATGAATCTTTGAGAAAACTCCGGGGTGAGCACCTAGCTTGAAAGATGGCAATTGACAAGCAGACTTGAGAATCCTCGTGTCTGCGGTTCAAGTTTGTGTCTATTCATCAGACGCCTCAGCTATCGCACGAGCTACTGCCTCGGGGTCTTGTTCCACTTCTTCAGTGTCAGGATTGAGATCGATCTCAGGATTGAGCTTGAGCGCTTTTCGATATTGCTCAATTGCCTGCTCAACGTCCCCCTCCTTAGCTAAGGTTTGGGCTTCACGCACAACAGCAACAGCCGAAAATTTAAGCGTCAAAGTATT
>CALIJJ010000228.1 GCA_938017515.1 uncultured Pseudanabaenaceae cyanobacterium | reverse complement strand
ACGCCATCGGTGGTGGTCTCAATAATGCCGTTGTCATCATTATCGTTACCCAACAGCAAAAATTCGCCGTCCGTCACATCAGCGGCATTATCCACCGTCACAATGGCATCGCTGCTGCCACTGCGGGCACGGGTTTGGTTGAGTTCACTCGCATCATCTTGACCAATGCCCGCCACATCATTGTTGTAGTCGGCAAAGGTCCCATCACCATCCCAAATCACGCGTCCTTGGGAATCAACATAGTCGCTATCACTCGCTAGGGCGACACCATACTTGAGACCAAGGTAGGACTCGACTTTGTTGCGATCGGCATCAGTAAGGTCATCGCTAAAGACAACAACCTCAGCAATGTCTCCCCCAAAGTTAGAGTTCGGAAACGTAGAGGCTCCCGGGGCCTCCTGAACCTCACCCAGAAAAAGCAGGGAGGTCCCATCTAAGCTATTCGTACTACCCGTAACACTGCCCTGGAGCTCCCCATTCAGGTACTGATTCACCACCCCAGTGGACTGAGTTCGAGTGAATGCACCAATCTGCCCGGTACCACCATTAACTGCATTAGCAGACTGGATACTTCGATCTTGGGGTGGATTGGCCGTTGGGTCCCCCACTCCCGCAGTCAATTTTCCGTTGGTAACGGAAAGGCCAAAATCATCCGTAAAGCCAAAAACTTCAGCATCCACCAAGGCACGACCGGTATACCAGTTGACAGCCCCCTCTGCTGCCTGAGTCGTGCGAAAAACAGCAAAGACAGAAAAGTCGTCTTGGATCGTGCGATTAAGCTGGAGCTGATCGTCCACCCCGTTAAACCGCAGAACAGCAGCTCCGTTAAGTTCGGGAACAGCACTCACCAATTCAGGGGTTTTGGTCGGGTCGGCTGGGGTGGCATCATTGCCATTGGTCGATTGGTCCGCCCAGGTGGCGACAGAACCTGGATTTTGTTGGTCCTCCGTGACCCCAGCATCTGCCTTGAGCCAGGTGGCCAGGTTCGCCTCAACCCCGCCAGGAGCCACCAAGACTTCTCGGTAATCCGTTTGAACCTGTGGCAGAAACGGTAGGCCACTAGCCTCTACAGTCGTTTCGCCCAAGCTGTAGTCTAGGCTCCAGTTACCACCGAGGGAGTTATGGCCGACTTTCGTTGTGGAAGCTTGAATAGAAGCACCCGTGATGGCTTGAAGCTGGGCTAAAAATTGCTTGCCTTCTGTTCCTGCTGCAACGTCGCAACTATAGAGATTCAGTTGCGTTACAAGTTTTTGTTCTTCAGACTGTGACTGGAATGCACGGTGGAGGCGATCGCGATACCGCTCCAGATTCGCCAAGCTCAGCTCACCGTTCCCCAAATACAAATGCCCCGGCGAACCATGGGCCACCAAATGAATCGCCGCAATGGACCCTCCCTGAGCAAGCCGCTGCTCCAAGAAGACCAGCAGTTGCTCCATCCCATCTTCAACCGGAGATAGCACATAGGCTTCTTGCCCCGGCGGCAGTGCTTCGATGAGGGTATGAATGGCAGGCACACCTGCATCGAGAACAACGAGATGGGAGTCTTGTGCTTGGGCAACAACCTCGGAACCGTATACAGATGTTGCTGATAAAACTTTGGATAGAGTAGAAGAATAAGGTGACGTCCACGCTTGAGGAGTCAGAATCGTAGATAGCATAGAAAAGAGTATGAGAATGCGGCTGGTAGAGGCAGTGAAACCGAGAATGACTTACCTCTTGTTTTATCGTCTCCACCGTAATATCAACATCGCGAGATTACGCAGCCCAAACAGGCCATTAATAAGGGCTTCATCAAGGCGCTCTAATGTATCAGCAATGACACCAAGCTTTATTAAGGTTCCATCAAGTCACCCGAATCAGCGGAAGTCAAAGCAATGCGCAATCCATAGCGCGATCGCAGCATCAATGACCTGATCAGCGCCATGATTTTCGTCTTTTTTTTGTGGAGAGTTCCTTAAAGTTCCGGACGAAAAATCGCAGAAGAGCGCTGACAAGAGCCCGCAACCGCCAGAAATTCTTCCAATCTTTAAATTGAATCTTAGGAGAATTACGGAACGCTGTTGAGACGACTTTGAGAACGCTAGGCTGGGTCGTGGGGCGACTCGTGGAGAATATTCGGGGGCTCCGTCGGCGTCAACCACTCAGCAAACTCCGTTGTAAACGTATCGTTTAAGATGCTTTGACGAATGTGCTTGGTGAAGCGAATCAACTCCGTGATGTTGTGAATTGACAGCAGCGTGTAGCCCAAAAGCTCCT
This sequence comes from uncultured Pseudanabaenaceae cyanobacterium, assembly GCA_938017515.1. Taxonomy (GTDB): domain Bacteria; phylum Cyanobacteriota; class Cyanobacteriia; order PCC-9006; family JAAUQQ01; genus JAAUOP01. The sequence goes on along the minus strand of CALIJJ010000228.1, from coordinate 22,460 downwards.
TGGCACGAATCAGATGATTGAGATAAGCCCGACTAAAATCGGTACAGGCATAGCAGGGACAGGTGTCATCAAGGGGACGAAAGTCCTCACGATATTGGGCATTTTTAATGTTCCAGCGCTCCCCTTGCACCAACACAGCACCATGGCGGGCAAGGCGGGTGGGAATCACACAGTCGAAGAGATCAATACCTGCGGCGATCGCCCGAGCCATTTCCCGATAGGTTCCCACCCCCATCAAATAGCGGGGCTTATCCTTAGGCAACAACGGAGCAGTTGCATCCACAATACTGTGAATAAATTCCGCCGGTTCCCCAACACTCACCCCCCCAATGGCATAGCCGGGTAGATCGAGCTCAACGAGCTGCCGCGCAGCCGCCTGGCGCAAATCCAAATAGGTACCCCCTTGGACAATGCCAAACAGGGCCTGGTCCGATCGCTGGTGGGCCACAATACAACGCTTTAACCAACGGTAGGTGCGATCGGTGGCAGCCTGTACGGCTTCTCGGCTCGCAGGATAGGGGGGACATTCATCAAAAGCCATGATGACATCGGCTCCCAAAGCATTCTGAATGCCAATGGAATGCTCCGGCGTCATGTTGATCACCCGGCCATCGCGAGGAGACTTAAACGTGACGCCCTCTTCACTGATCGTCCGCAGCTCACTCAGGCTAAAAACTTGGAAACCACCGGAATCGGTCAGGATCGGCCCCTGCCAATTCATAAAAGCATGTAGTCCTCCGGCTTTTTTCACAATGTCCTCCCCCGGCACCAAATGAAGGTGATAGGTGTTGGAGAGGATCATCTGGGAATCCGCATCCTTGAGCTGCCGAGGTGTCACGCCTTTGACTGTGGCGAGGGTTCCCACTGGCATAAAACGAGGTGTTTCTACAACGCCATGGGGAGTCGAGAATGTACCAGCACGGGCGTGGGAATGGCTGCAATTGGCCTGACAATCAAAGGAAAAGCTCAAGGGATATCGAAACTCAATCAAAAACCTGGACCTTGCCACCCTATCAGGTTTTGCAAAGTCCAGGTTTGACGGGAAATTGTTTTGTTACTCAGTTTCGTTGCTCAGTGGGCAACTCGGACCGACGTTCTAGAGTGACGAATGCTCATCGTCATCCAGTTGAGCATCCAGATTAGCCGATAGTACCTCAGCCATCATCACTTCCAAGGTTGCCGTATCCAGGGCATTGGCAGCAGCGGGGTGGAACGGGTTGGACAGGGGAACCAAACGCAGGCGGCGACCGTCCTGAACTAAGTCAAACGCTGAATCCCCTTCTGGAGAAGTGGTCAGCTCCAAATAGTCGAAGCTACAAACATTCAGGTAAAGTGACCGATTCGCCACCATGGTTGAACGTTGTTCATCGGAGAATACATCCCTAACACAGCCTTCCCCTTGGCTCAGCACCTCGTCATCCAGGGTATGGATGTAGCTGACCTGCCCCAAATCTTTCAAGAGGCGTTGCATATCCTGCTTTTGATAAATGACGCCTTGATCGATGATGCAGGGTGCGACCATGGGTGATGACTGAGAATAAGAGCTAGATGACATAAGTCCAGAACGTTTCAAAGACAGGGACTGAAAAACGAGGTCCGACGAAAAACTTGGCACATCTTGTACCAAATTTAGATCGCGGAGAGGTCCTAAACGGTGAATGACAGTCGAATCAAGCGCCACTGAAATCTATGGCAGAGTTCTGGGCAAGCTTGGATTGAACTGCCCCTGGGGCTGAAAGAAAATTTAGGGGAAAACACGGAGTAACCAGAAAACAACCTGTTTAGTTCCGCATAACCACCCAAACGACTTCAATATATACCCTTAGAACGGGTTTCACCTCAGTACAGTTCGAAGCAATCTCTGGTAAAGCTACGCAACCCTGACGAATCAAGCACCTGTGCATGCTAGACAAATTCATTATGGCTTGAGTTTATGGGTAGGCGGCTCCGCTAAAATGCGGAGAAGGAGAAATCGTTGATGACGCTCCGGATGTTTTCTGAAGCTTTAGAAGACAGTTTCCAGCGCTTTTGCAGCTTTTTTTCATCCGATTGCTCAATTTTCCGGTGATTATGAGATTCCGTAAAAATACGGCAGCCCCGAAACAAACCGTGCGATCGCGTCCTAATCCAGGAGCTCACAGAGGTTTTCTTCGCCAACCGGCTCAAGCACTGAGAAAATTCTTCAAGAAATTTTTTTTAACATCCCCTTCGTCCAAGCGTAATATCGCTCAATCTCCCCCTTCCCGATCCCATTCATCATCTGGTGCCCCCTCCCAAGCAAGCTCAGCCTCATCTTCCCCATCAAAACCACCATCACCTCGCCGAAGCTGGCTCACTCCGATCAAAATGGTGGTTACCACCACACTTTCCCAATTTTTAGCGAGCCTAACGTTCTACACCAGCCTGCCCTTCTTCAACAGCCTGTCCTTGAGTTTCCAAAGAATCGCCCGCTTCGCCCCCATCATCGGATTGCTGATTGGCTTCCTATTGGGTGCCCTGGACTTTGGCCTATTTCAGTTGCAAATGCCACTCCCGGCTCGGGAAGCATTGGTGGTCGTGAGCTGGGTGGGACTAACCGGAGGGCTCCATCTCGACGGGGCCATGGATACAGCGGATGGTCTCGCGGTGATGGATCCCAAGCGGCGCTTGACGGTGATGTCCGACAGCGTCAGCGGAGCCTTTGGTGTGATGGTGGCGATCGCCATCCTGTTGCTTAAATTTTCTGCCTTGATGTCTCTCCCCCAATCCTATGAAGATCCCCTGGCTCCCATGGTGCATACACTGGCACTGATGGCAGCGGCGGGTTGGGGACGCTGGGGACAGGTCTTGGCGATCGCCCGCTATCCCTATCTCAAACCGGACGGCAAGGGTGCCTTTCACAAGCGCGAGTTCAAGCCCCAAGACCTGTGGCTGGGGCTGCTTCCCCTACTGGGCATGAGTGCCTGGTTGTGGAGTACGTTACCCTATCGCTGGATGATGGCCCTGGGCATGGTGCTGGGGGGATTTGCGATCGCCTTCAGCGTTGGAGACTGGCTCAATCGCAAGCTGGGGGGGCACACGGGAGACACCTACGGTGCCGTGGTGGAATGGACGGAGGCGTTGCTTCTCTGTTTACTGGTGGTATTGCAACCTTGATCGTGCTATCTTATTAATCGTCTTGAACGAAGTCCTTGGACTTGGTAACAAGATTGAGGGCGATTAGCTCAGCGGTAGAGCTCCTGCCTTACAAGCAGGCTGTCACTGGTTCAAATCCAGTATCGCCCATCTTCAATTGACTCGGTTATTCCGCCTCAACGGCTTCCTTTTTCTTAGACGCTTTGCCGTTCTTCTCAGCGGTTTCTAGGGCGGTAACAATTTCTTCATCCATGAACGCGAGTTCATTAAGAATCAATTCATGGTTGCCCGAAGAATTTTCGTACCACATCGAAACTTTCACTTTGGCATCCGCTAACCCCTTGATGCTCTTCGCAAAGCTCTTATCAGCAACGATGGCGCACTCATCATCGCTGAGGTGACCGCCCTCCGCATCAACGACCTTGAAGACGAGGTCCTTGTACTGGCGCGCATCGCGATAGGCATTGGCCAAGGACACTTTTAACTTAGCCAGCTCCAGAATTTCGCTGGCGGCCAGAATGATATCGTCCTGCTCAGGGGTTGTGGTGTCGTCAGCGGGGGCGGTCTTGGCTTTGCTCATGATTAGCTCGGGGGAAGAAGGGACGTACATCAGGTCGTCTTCGCTTAGACCATTATCGAAGCAGTTAGTGCCGTCGAAGGGGGCAAGCCCTTCTTCAAACTGCTCCATGATGTGGTCGAAGGCGCGCTGACGATTTCGCGCATTATCTTTGTTGGAAGCGCCGCGTAAAGAAACCAGGAAAACCCCTTGGGTGAGATCTTCGCGATTGATAGGCGCCGCGTAGGTGGGACCAGGCTTCTTCAAGGACGTCTCCAGATAGATGCTGGTGAGACCAGCCATCGATAGTACTTTAGTACGGTAGCATGTCGGGAATCACCGAGCAGCAGTGTATTCATGAAACGGAAAATTAAGCAAGTTTTCACTCTCAACGAGATTGGAAAACATCAGAGTAATTACAACGCAAATACCCAAAAATAGGGGTGTAATCATTTCCAAGCCTCTGAGGCTGAAGCATGGCCAAAAAGCGAAAGTCCGAAACTGTCCCCAAGGGAATGCAGGCCAAGTTTGATGCCATTACAGCCCTAACCGATCAGTTTGCTCAAGATCATCTGAATACTGAGTATGCCGAACTGATGCGCTTGGCCACGGCCGCCCTATGTCGTAAGCGTCCGTCTCCGCTGGAAAAAGGACGGGACAAGACGTGGGCCTGTGGTGTTGCCCATGCGGTGGGAATGGTTAATTTCCTCTATGACAGCTCTCAGACACCCCACATTACGGCCAGCGCACTTTACAAATACTTTGGGGTTGGTAACAGCACGGGTCAGGGAAAATCGAAGCTGATTCGAGACACCTTGAAAATGCGTCAGCTCGACCCAGAGTGGTGCTTGCCCAGCCGCATCGATGACAATCCGATGATTTGGATGCTGTCGGTCAATGGCTTCATCATGGATATTCGTTCGGCTCCTTTGGGGGCACAGGTTGAGGCCTTTTTACAGGGATTGATTCCCTACATTCCGGGGCACAAGGAAGACAGTGAGGCGATCGCAGCCCAACTTAAGGAAATTAATGGACCGATTCATCAGCAACGAGAAACCCGCCAGCAGTCTTCACGAAAAACAGGACAAAAACTCAACAAGAAGCAAATTGCTGAAGCCTCGAAGCTTCTCTATGTCCTGAAAATCAGCATTTTTGATGGTCCGCTGACTGAGGCGTTTGTCAAGAAGAATCCAGAGATGTCTCGCGTGATTGAGATTCAGGGTGGGCAAACCCTGAAGGAGCTACATGGGGCAATTTTCGCCGCGTTTGATCGCGAGGAAGAGCACATGTATGAGTTTCAAGTCGGGGGAACAGGCCCGAATGACCCCAATGCCGATCGCTATGTGTTGGCGGTGGCCATGGACGATGATTTTGGGACAAAACCGGCAGGAGATGTCGCAAAGACAGCGATCGCAGCCCTTGATCTAGAAATTGACGAATCCTTTGGCTACTGGTTCGACTTTGGCGATGACTGGTGGCATCAGGTGTCCGTTGAAGCGATCGAGGAACCTGCGGCAAAGGTGAAATATCCACGGGTGACGGAGCGAGTGGGAGCCAGTCCGCCGCAGTATGCTGAATTTTGAGTTGGGCACGACATCGGAAGACGTTCGAAGACAGCAGCAAAACTAGGTCTCGTCATCTTGTCCTGCCTGCAACTGCCGAGGCACCCGATCAATTCCTTCCACAATCTCCAATTCATCTCCCGCAGCAGCCCCCATGTCCTTGAACTTACGAGCCGTCACAAGGACGCGGGATTCAAGGGACCCCACCGCTTTATTGAACGAATCCACAGTTGTGTTGAGGCTGCGGCGCATTTTGACCATGTGGCCTGCAAAAACGCGGGTGCGATCGTAGAGTTCCTGGCCCAGGTCCCTCACCATTTGGGTGTTCTCGGCGATTTTTTCCTGTCGCCAACCGTAGGCAACGGCCTTGAGCAGCGCAATCAGCGTTGTCGGCGTCGCCAGGATGACGCTCTGATCAACCCCGAACTCAATTAAGCCCGGATCCTGCTCCAGGGCCGCACTAAAAAAAGTTTCTCCCGGCAAAAACAGGACTGCAAACTCAGGTGATGGCTGAAACTGCTCCCAGTAGGACTTGGCTCCGAGCTGGGAGAGATGGGTGCGGATTTGACGCGCATGGTGTTGCAGATGCGACTTTCTCGCGGCTTCGTCCGTGGCTTCCAAGGACTCCAAATAGGCCTGGAGTGGCACTTTGGAATCAACAACGATGTTCTTGCCATTGGGCAATTTGATGATCATGTCCGGGCGAAGACGTCCCGTATCGGTATTGGTCGATTCCTGTTGAACAAAGTCGCAGTACTCCACCATGCCTGCGATTTCGACAACGCGCTGGAGCTGGATTTCCCCCCAGCGGCCCCGAACGGTGGGCGATCGCAATGCCTTCACCAAATTCGCCGTCTCCCCCTGCAACATCGACTGCGTCGTCGCCAAGGACTTAATCTGTTCCGTCAACCCCGCGTAGGCCGAAGCCCTCGCAGTCTCCAATTCCTGGAGCTTGTGATCAACTTTTTCCAGAGATGACGCCAGGGGCTGCACAAGCTGATCGATGGCCTGGTGGCGATGTTCTAAGTCCGTTTGAGCCCGGTCTTGGAACTGGTCCAGCGTGCTCTTAGCAAAGGCCATGAATGACTGGTTGTTGTGGTGCAGGGCATCAGCCGAAAGCGCCTTGAATTGATCGGTGAGCTGGGCCTTGGCTTCGTTGAGCAGCGTCAGCTTTTCCTGGGCCTGGCGATCGCTCTGCTCTAGCTGGGTTTGCACCGTTGCCAGCTGGGTTTTGAGCTGGGTGATTTCAGCTTGGGATTGAACAAGGTCCTGGTGATGCGATCGCCGTTCGGTCTCCAGGTCTCGCTTCAACGCTTCAATCTGCTGCTCCCGTTGACTGAGGCGTTCGAGAGTCGTCGCCCGCTCTGCCGTGACTTCAGCCTTGGCTTTTTCTCGCAGGGCTTGCAGACGGGCATTGAGGAGCAGCCGCAGCGTCAGACCTGTGGCGATCGCGCCCAACAGAAGACCAAGGAAGAAACCGAGAAAAATTTGCATAGGGCCAAAGCAGGGGTCCGAAGCATGGACTGGCTCTCACGCCCAAACACTGGGAAAAAATTGAGGAAATGGGAGCCAGAAAGACTGGAGCAATATATCGCGTTATGGTACGGGCGATCGCTACGGTGCGGACGATGACCGAAGCCCCTAGTCCAACCCGCCAGCACCATCCAATCGCGCTGCCCCATCACACAAACCCATCACATACACCCATCATCAGGCCCAACGAAAAAGCTCGACCTCCGAAGAAGCCGAGCCCTTTCAAATAATCCTTCACCGCAATGCCGTCTTACCTCAGTTTGTGACCTGGAAAATCCAGGAGGGAACAGGTCTAACCGGTTTAAAGTTTCCCAGTACAAGCTGGGTTTACTGCCACCGGCCGAATTTAGTTCCCATTTAAGTCAAGGCATAGATCAAAAAACATTATTGGCAGTCACCAACATCGCCGTGAATTGAATTCATATTAACGACTCTAGAGCCGCATGACCAGATAGTATTTTCCGCATTGCACACTGTCACAATCCGACTGGCTGCGCAGCACCACTTACGCCTTTGATCGCATACGGATGCGGTACCCGTTTCTTGGTCACAGAAGCATCATGAAGTCATGACAGGGGTGGCCAAATCGCATCGATAGCTGCGATGGCAGCATCCGCTTCCTGACGACGTTCCCGAGCATCTGCCGCGGATAACGTCACCGTTACATGACCTAATTTTCGACCCGGACGAGACGCTTTTTTTCCGTACCAATACAGATGGGCTCCCGATATCGCCGCCAATTTCTTTTGCTTTTCTTCGTAATCACTTTCGGCGGATTCGAACCCCAGCAGGTTGACCATGACCGCACCGGAATATTTGAGATGGGGGTCCCCAAGCGATCGCCCCGTCACCGCCCGTAGCTGCTGCTCAAACTGGGACGTCACACAGGCATCCAATGTGTAGTGACCGGAGTTGTGGGTGCGAGGTGCTGTCTCATTAATCAGGATGTCGCCCTGGGCCTCAAACAACTCAATGCCAAAGATGCCCACGACGTTCAGCCCATCCAATAATTGCTTGACCATGGTCTGAACCCGATGCTCTAGCTCCGCCGAAATCCCCGCCGGAGCCAAAACCCAACGACAGACCTGCTGGACCTGCTGGGTTTCCACCACGGGATACACCGACACCTCCCCTGCGTCGTTGCGAGCCGCCATCACCGCCAGCTCGCGATCGAACGGTACAAATTTTTCTAATAGAAACGGCTCAAAGCCCTCAGCCTCCAAAACAGCCCGCAATTCCGCCTCCGTCTTGAGCACTGACGTCCCCTTGCCGTCGTAGCCCAACCGCCGCGCCTTGAGCACCACCGGGAAGCCCAGGGGATTTTGCCACTGCGATCGCGTTTCCTCCGGCACATCCGCCAGCGCCAAGAAATCCGGGGTCGGTAAGCCTAAGCGCTTGAGATAGGAGCGCTGTTCATATTTATCGAGCAGCGGTGCGAGGGAGGCGAGGGATGGCGCAAACGTCACCCCCTCAGCTTCTAGCGAGGCCAAGTCAGCCAGATTGACAAATTCATTTTCAAACGTGATGACATCGCTATGGGCCGCAAGAGCCCGGGTCGTCGCCAAGTCCTGGATCGCCCCGAGGAACGTTTGGCTGGCGATCGCCACCGCCGGGTCCTCTGAACTCGGGGTTTGAACATTCAGCACAATACCCAGCGTTTCGCGGGCCGCCGCCATCATCCAGGCCAGCTGTCCGCCGCCAATCACCCCAACCCGTTGTCGTTGCTCAACCATCACATCTCAAATCCTGAATTAGCCATCGCTCAGGGGTCCACCCAACCGCCTCATATGGCATTGCCAGGTCTGCCTCAAACGAATCCTCTAAGAGAAATTTATCTCGCTGCCCTGTGCAATAGCGCATCAGCGTTGGGAATCTTAGGTCTAGTTTGCTGAAAATGCTCGCTTCATTTTCCCCATTTCGTTTCTTCCTTCCAGGTTGCTGGAGGTCCCGATGGCCAATATGGATCGCCTTGATCGAGTCGTCAGCGACCTCGAACGAGACCAGAATCTACGACGTATCAAAAAACTTCTCTACTGCTCCTGCTATGGCGTTTGGGAAGATTCTCCTGCACGCCTAGAGCAAGTCGCCCTGCGAGAGATTGTCCAGGGCGTTTGGGAGCGATCGCCCACCCTGGATGCGCTCCAGTTTCAGCTCAATCGCATTGTCAAAACCCTCAACAAGCCCGTGGAATACGCCCACGTGGCCAATGCTGTTTTGCGGGTCATGACCCAGCTCTATCGCGATACCTACGACATCACCCGTCCGCTGCATCGTCCGGCCAGTAATTCAACCAGTAATGCGGCCATTACTCCGGCCAGTGCCCCACCCGCCACTCAGTGGCTGGGCGCAGAGCCCCACCACCCCGCAGCCTTATCCCCGGTCCAACTGGAAGCTCAGGCAATTCAGGCCTTGTCGAGCCATGCTGAGACCACTCGTCTCAAGAAGCTCCTGATCTGCGTCTGCAAAAATTATTGGGAGAGCGATCCATCTCGGCTCGTGACCATCGGCTGGGGCGATCTACTGCAGGAAACCCAGGATTTAATTCCAACACTGGAGAATTTGGACTACGTTCTCCAAGCCATCGTCAAATCCCTCAGCAAGCCTCTGGATTACCTCCCCATTGCCAGCACACTGCTGCAATCCGTTCGTCCACTCTACGAAAATCGGCCAAAGCCGACAGAGACGCTGTTCTACGGCATCGAAAATAGTCCTGTCAGGGCACCCGAACCCACAGAGTTTTACGCGGCTCCGGCCGCAGCTCCGGGGGTTCCCCATAGCGCTGCCGTGGCTCGACCCATGCCAGACCCGTCCTTGGACGAACCAGCGACGGGTCCACTGAATCCCATCAGTCACGAGCACATGGGTGATGAGGTTCCGACGGGGCTACTCTCCTCAATGGCTCCCTCCAGCCTTCCAGCACCGCCCCCAGCGCCCAGCGTCCCTTCCCCAAGTCCAGCTTCCCCAGAGCTGTTTCAAGACCAGCCGGAGCGTTTTCCTCCCAGCCTGCTCGAAGGCGCGGCACCGCTCGCTGCCAATACAGCCGAGCCAACCACCGCAGACCCGGCCCTGTTGGAAGCGCTCCAACGCAACTTGGCCGCAGAGAGTCTCGCCCCAAACCCGTCAGTCTCTTCAGACACCGGCGAAGTGGCTGCCCTGGTCTCAAACACCAGACCAAGCGACACAGCAGGACTAGTCCCCCAGGTCCAACAGGATGAGTTTGGCCTGCGTCTCGAAATCATGCGCTACGCCAATCCGTTGATGGTCAAGATCGTCGTCTTTTCGACGATTCATCGTCTATTCCGTTTCTCTGAGCAAGATTGGACTGAACTGCGCCATCACACCCTTAATGGCTTACTGACGACCCTGCGCAAAAACTATCCCAATTTCACCGATCTGGAAACCAAGCTCTGCATAACAGCGGAGCAAATCGAACTCCAGGAAAACGCACTCAAGACCGTTGCAGCCATTTTGAAAGTGCTCAAGCCCTATTACGGAAATAGCGATGGCAACCAACCGGCTCGTCAATTCACCCTGCTTCCGAGCCCATCCAACTCCCTAGAGGATGACCTTGCAATCCTAGCCGCAGCGTTGGACGACGAAGACGAAGCGGACGAAAACAGTTGTCAGGTATTTTGACCCCGGTATTGACCCAATACGAAAAAACTATGGACCCCCAAGAGCTTTTGCGCCGCTACGATGCGGGAGAAACTGACTTCAGCGGCATCAATCTCACCAGCGTCAATTTGGCCGGGGTGGATTTGGTCGGTGCGGTCTTCAAGCGGTCTGACTTTCGAGGGGCCAACCTGGTTTTGAGCTATCTCAATCGGGTTAATCTACGCGGTTCCGTGTTGATGGGAACCAAATTAGCCGGTGCGAACTTGTCCCAGGCCAACCTCAGTGCGGCCCAGCTCAAGGATGCTGATATGCATGGTGCTGTCCTATCAGGGGCCGACCTGCGCGGGGCGAACCTCACCCTGGTCAACTTGATGGATGCCAACCTGGCCTATGGCGATTTGCGGAGTGCCAATCTCAGTGGAGCCAATTTGTCTGGGGCCTGCCTCTGGGGGGCCAATCTGCGCTATGAAGCTCGGTCCTACGATGGGGCAAACCTAAGGGGAGCGAATCTAGAAGGTGCCGATTTGCGGGGGGCCAATCTCTACGGAGCCGACCTGAGCCGTGCCAACTTGCGGGGCGCTAACTTAAGTGAGGCCAATCTGAAGGAAGTGGACCTGCAGGAGGCGGATCTGAGCGAAGCGATCGCCATCAATACCTCCCTGGGCGATGCCAATTTAATCAGCGCTGACCTGAGCGGAGCCAAAATCATGCGATCGCGCCTAGAGCGGGTCAACTGCACCGGCGCCAATCTACGCCAAGCCGATCTCAGTGACAGTTCCTTTACCGACGCTGTCCTGGACAAAGCGGACCTGCGCAGCGCCAAACTGATCAAAACCCGCCTGAAGGGTGCCACGCTGAGCCATGCGAACCTCACCCGCGCCAACCTCACCGAAGCGAGTCTTGTCGCAGCCTATCTAACGCGTACCAACCTAACCGGGGCAATTTTACGCGATGCAATCTTGGTCAAAGCAGAAATGAGCAGTGCCAACTTAATTGGTGCAGACATGACCGGCGCGACATTGCCCGATGGCGCAATCCAATAACCCCTCCATCACCCCAGGGAGATTCCCAACGATTGCGAATCATGCCAGGAATTGAACCCACGCGGAATTGCACCAAACAATTGCGCTAGGCTATATCTACCGCCCTTTTGAGGGTCGCATTATGAGAGATATTGGCCGACTGACATGAGCACCAGCCTGACACCCCAATCATCGATTCAAACCCCAGTGGCTGAATCCTCAGACCTGAGTGATCTGATTCAGGAAACACTGGCCCTCACTCAACGGCTGTTTATCCAACTCCAGCGCCGCCCCACCACCCTCGTCGCAGGCATCATTCAACCGGTGATGTGGCTCGTGCTGTTTGGCGCCCTATTTCAAAACGCCCCTCAGAACCTCTTCGGCGATGAAGTCAGCTATGGCCAATTCTTTGGCGCAGGCATGATTGTCTTTACGGCCTTCAGCGGCGCCCTCAATGCAGGACTCCCGGTCATGTTTGACCGGGAGTTTGGCTTTTTAAACCGCCTGCTGGTGGCCCCCCTCGTATCACGCTTTTCCATTGTGTTGGCCTCGGCGCTATACATCATGGCCCTGACTCTGGTGCAGACCGTCGTCATCGTTGCCATGAGTGCCTTCCTCGGAGCTGGTTTGCCCGGTGCAGCAGGGCTGGCCATTGTTGCATTAGTCGTTGTGTTGATGGTGTTGGCCGTCACGGCCTTGAGTCTGGGCCTCGCCTTTTCGCTGCCGGGACACATTGAACTGATTGGCGTCATCTTTGTGACCAATCTGCCGCTGTTGTTTGCGAGCACGGCCCTAGCACCGCTCTCCTTCATGCCCACCTGGCTCCAGTGGATTGCCAGCCTCAATCCTCTCACCTTTGCCATTGAGCCTATCCGCCATGTCTATCTCAACAGCACTTGGGGCTTGGGCGATGTGGTGATGCAGGCTCCTTTCGGAGCCGTGACCCTGGGCAGTGCCCTTTTGGCGCTAGTCGGGTTCTGTGCCACGGCAATTGTGCTGATTCAGCCCGCCCTCAAGCGCACGCTTGTGTAGAGCATGGAGTTTGAAGCGTAGGGTGGGAACAGGAGGCTGAGCACCCGAGAGTTTAGGGCCTTATCTGGATAGAACTCAGAATTTCCGTAGCCCTCGGATTGTGTTGAAGACGGCGATCGCCTAAATTGGACTGTAAAGAAATGTGAGTATACGGTCTCATAAAGCTTCTAATGGTCAATCGCCTTTTCAAGAAAGTTTTTGCTGGGTTGCTCGCGATCGCCGCATCTTGCCTGGTTTTCACACCTGCAGCGCTAGCGTTTGACAACCCTGACCTACTGCCCGAGACCCAAACTCCCATCATTGACCTAGCGCGAGCGCTCACTGATGTGGAAGAAGAGCGACTCACCGAAGAGATCGATTCTTTGGAAGCCGATACGGGCTGGAAATTACGGGTGTTGACCCAGTACGATCGCACGCCGGGTCGCGCCATCCAAGACTACTGGGGTCTAGATGCCAAGAGCCTGCTCGTGGTGGCCGATTCCCGTGGCGGCAACCTGCTCAACTTCAACGTTGGCGGTGACTACTACAAGATTTTCCCTCGCACCTTCTGGATTGAACTCCAGACCCGCTTCGGCAATCAGTTCTATGTGCGTGAGAACGGCGAAGATAGTGCCATTCTGGAATCGATTCGTACCTTGGACGGCTGCCTACGCAAAGATGGCTGTTCCGTTGTCCCGGGTCTGCCGCAGGAGCAGTGGATTTTCACGCTGATTACGTCCGTATTGGGCGGCGTCATCTGTGGCTTTGCGGCCCACCCTCGCAAACCGGGTCAGGTGATTGCTTGGCAGTGGCCTCTGATTCTGTCACCGCTGTGGGGTATTTTGTTCATCGCCTTTGGCATTGGCCCGGTGGTGACCCGCACATCTGACTTCCTGCCCATCTTCCGCAATATCTTGGGATTCTCGGTGGGTGCCCTGGCTGCATTCCTGAGTTATCAGCTCCGGGAAGACAATTCGTCTCCTTCCGAGAGCTAGGCATTCTTCATTTCCAATGACCCTAGATTTCTGGGCCAGAACCAGCGGCACGTGGATTAACCTGTTCACGATCGCCCTGGGTTCTGGCCTTGGTTTTTTATTACAGGAAAAGCTGCCCCCTCGGATGCAGCGCATCATGATGCAGGCGGTGGGTCTGCTAACAATTTTTGTGGGACTGACCCTGGCGAAACAAATGTTGCCCCTCAGGGCGGGTCCCATCGACGGCGTGGTTCTGGGTCTCGTCACCCTGGTAACGGGGGGATTGCTCGGCGAATGGCTCCAGATTGAGGCGCGACTGGAGCAGCTGGGAGATTGGCTTAAGCAACAGTTACGGGGGCGGGGTCGCTTCACCGAAGGCTTTGTGGCGGCGAGTCTGCTGTTTTGCGTCGGACCCATGACGCTGATTGGCAGTTTGAATAATGGTCTTCAGGGGGACAATACGCTGCTGGTGCTGAAGGCCACGATGGACGGCATTGCAGCGATCGCCCTCACCGTCAGCTATGGCATCGGCGTCGCCTGCTCCCTCCTGACGATTTTGCTTTACCAAGGCGGCCTCTCCCTGGCCGCTGGACTGCTCTCCCAAGCCATCCCCGATCCAGCTCAGGATCCCCATGTCCTTCTAGCCACAGGGGTGGGGGGTCTGATGATCTTGGGCATCGGCTTAAATCTGCTGGAAATGACCCGGATATCAGTGGCTTCATTTTTACCAGCCCTAGCCCTAGCTCCCTTGATCTTGGCGATGGCTCAGCGATTGGGCTAAGGTCGAGCGCAGTCGCGAGCAGTTTGAAGGCAGTCGCGAGCAGTTTGAATTAAGACCGGGCGTTGTAGACCCGCTCCCCATCCCCCGGCAGCAACCGCAAATCCTGGGGTTGCACGGCATAACCAACGGTCACTTCAATATCTCCATCCCAGTCTTCCACCGAGAGATGCTGCTGGTTCACATCGGCGGATTCACTGCGATACTCAAAATAACGACAGGTTTCGGCCTGACGATTCAGCGTATTGCCTCGACGGGTCATTGTTGCGGTGCCGCTCTCTTGGAGCTGATAGGCATGGCCACCAATGTTCAACTGTTTGGCCCCGGGATGGCTAACGTCCAAACCGGAGTAGGGAAGCATCCAAAGGGTTTCAACGCGATCGTCCTCCTCCACCGAGAGCCAGCGAATATCCGTTTGGTCTTGCAGCAAATATTCCAACCACTGAAAGCCATCTTCGTCGTAGGTCAGCACGCCTTCAACCACCCAATCCCTCGCATCGAACTGAACGATATCACCCATCTTGAGCGTGAACAGCGTACAGGCAAGCCCCGGCAATGCCTCTGGAGCAACCCCCGGCAAACGACTGCCGTAGGCTTTGACGGCCACAGCGCAAAACCCCACCAACACCGCCGCAATCACCAAAAACCAAATCAATCCCACCATTTTGAGTTCTTCTCCAGAGGGTCTGTTTCATTCAACATCGGTTGAGTATCACTGCGTGTGACCCAACCGCAATCCGATGCTCGCCGCTAATCATAGGTAGCCCAGCGAGCATTGTTCTGGTACTTCACAATGACGGGATGCACCAAACGATTCACATCCACGCCGCCCAAGGTGATATCTCCGGGCAGTTCAAACAGTTGAGGCAGCATCCCTGGGGTCAGGAAGCGCGTCGGAATGGGGAGAGACGTCATGGGCGAAAGCAGCGGCTTCAACGGAACCTCAGAAACGATGGCATCCCCCGGCATTGACCCCTCCCGGGCAACATCATCCCGAGTTGCCAATACAAACCCCCAGGGACCAAAGCTAGGCACGTTAATCGTGTAGGGATGGACGGAAAGACCGACGGATTCCAACGTTGCGGCAATGCAGGCAAAGACTTGGGGAGCAAAGAACGGACTGGAAGCCTGGGTCACAAAAATGCCACCCGGGTTGAGGCGGAGCATCAGTCGGCGATAAAACCCCTGGGCGTAGAGTTTGGCGATCGCATCCCGGTCCGGGTCTGGAAAATCCGCAATGATGACATCAAATGCTTCCGTTAGTTTGGGGGCCAACAAAAATGCATCCCCCTGAACCACCTCCACCCGAGGGTCAGCCAAGGCATTGTCATTTGCGGCCACCAGCAAAGGCTGCTGCTGAGCCAACTGAACCACCGCCGGGTCCAAATCCATCAACACCACCCGCTCCACCTGGGGCCACTTCAGCACCTCCCGGAGAGCCAAGCCATCCCCTGCCCCCATGAGCAAAACGTGGCGAGGGGAATGGGAAGCCTGATGGGAGGCTGGATAGGAGGCTTGAGCTTGGGCCCCAAGCAGCATGGCGGGGTGCACCAGCGCTTCGTGATAGCGATATTCATCCAACGTCGAGAACTGAAGATCACCATCGAGAAACATCCGTAAATCCTGGGCCTGGCGGGTCAGGACAATGCGTTGGTACCTGGACTGGGTGCGGCTGATGACCGGAGCACCGTAGAGCGTATTTTCGAGGCGATCGCCCAGGGGCACCATCAGCGGCGTCAGCATCACCAACACCAGACTCATCCCCAAGCCCCACCGTCCCCAGCGACGCAGCACCGGAAAATTTTGCCCCAGGACAAACACCGTCGCCGCCGGAATGGCGCCAATCAACGCCGCCGCCGGAAAAATCCCCAGACTGGGCAACAGCACCAGCGGCAGCAGCAACGCCCCTAAGAGTGCCCCAACGTAATCCAAAGCCAGTACGCCAGCCAGCGTCTGCTTCAAATCCTCATCCTGTTCCAGCAGTCGCGTCAGAATCGGCAGCTCCATCCCCGCCAACGTGCCCAGCAAAATCGTTGCCAGAAACAGACCTAGCCAAAAGGGTCCTTGGACCACAAACAGGACAAATAATCCCAAAGGCAGCAGCGCACTCAAGGGCGCAAACCCTAGCTCCACCCAGACAAAGGCAATTTGGAGCTGATGCGATCGCGATCGCGGCACGCCCCCCCGCTCGGGCAATCGCACCCCTGGCTCCCCCGGCTCCACGGCGACGAACTGACTCAGGTAAGCCCCCAACCCCATCGCCGCCAAAAAACCGCCCACCGTCACACCGTAGGCCAGGGCCTGATTTCCCACGAGGTAACTCGCCAACGTCCCCAGCAATAGCTCCACCGCCAGACCACAGCCGGAGGAAATCGCCGCCGTGAGTAGGAGCAGTCGCCGCTGTTTGCGGCTGATGCGATCGCGCACAGCTGGACGCTGTAAATTATTTACCGGCACCGGGCCCCCCTCCTCGGAAACTCCCGTAGGTCTGTCGCGTCGGCGAGCTCACCCACACTCCGCCACGATAGCGACCGGAAGATGTCGTGCCGTAGCGAGTACCGCTGCTGCTGCCCTCATCCCGCAGGACCAGTGCTGAACGCTGGGCATAGCCGCTATAGAGACAGATGAAAGCAAGAACCACCGTAAAAAGTGCAAAGTACCGACTCATGATTAAACCCACTCCCTCCAAGACTCAGCTTTTTCCGGCACAAACTCTCCTGCTCCGTCACCCTTCACGTCACACCGCCTTCAGCTGAGTCACCTTAACCGGCAGGCGCGTGCGCGCATCCCGAGCCACAGTCAAGGTGGTGCGATCAATGGGTCCATCGGGCAGCACCTCCACAGAAAAGCGATAGGAACTCAAGGGCTGAATCAGAAAAAACAGTTTGAGGCTCGCAGTCGTGCGCTCGAGCTTGCCGCCGTCATCCTTATGCATCGTGGGGCGAATCGGATATTCCTGACTGTGAATCACAGTGCCATTGCCATCGCTGATGTTGACCTGCACCTGAAATTGCTGCGGGCTGGTTTCATCCCCCCAAATATCGATATCCGCTCTGACGAGGGAATCCGCACCGCCAAGGATGGCGCGATCGCTGGGGTCACTATCTTCGACGGATGCAACAATCACCTGATCGCCCGAATGACGCGTTGCCCAAAGTGCCAACAAACTCAGCAGCGTTGTCCCCACAACCCCAGGCCAAAAATAAGTCGTATCGACTACGCCGTTGCTCACATCCACCCAAAAGCTAATCGGCTCATCAATACCTTGCCCAGCTGTATTGGTATAATCCAAAACTGCCAATGAGAGCGTCACCGTTTCCGGCTGCCGGGAGCGCACATCCAAACCGCCACGAACATCTGACTCATGCCAAGTGCCGCTCTCACCGTCCTCGTACCACGGCCCTGACTCATGCCAGGCTTCCTTAAGGGCAGCAGCAACCACTTCCCCCTGGGCATCCCGCAACTGAATTTCATAGGTCAGCCATCGTCCCTCTGGAATGTTGGCCTTGACAAAAACCCGAAGCGCCCCCACATCTGAAGGATTCAGCATAAAGGGAGACGTCACGGCCTCCCGCTCGTCAGGCTCAACAGTGATATAAGTCGCCAGCATCCCCTGTCGGTAGGCAGGCGAACTAAGCGAGAAATAAAACATCAACCCAGTAGCCATCAAAGACAACCAGGGCCAGGGATCAAGAAAACGAGCCGTTATGGTGGAGTTATTTTGGGATACCATCTTCCTAGATTAACCGACGATCAGAGAATTTACTTACTCTTTTAGTTATATTTCTTACCAATCTAGCCCCCATGAACCCCGTTCTCCTAAAGCTCGTTGAGGCCCTTGGCTGGTCTGTTTTCGGCATTGTCCTGCTGTACGCCAGCATGCGATTTTATGATGTGCTCGATCCAATCAATTATCGAGAAGAAATTCGCCGAGGCAACGTTGCCGCAGGCATTGTGGCAGCCGCAGTCACCCTTTCCATCTCCTTTATCATTGCCAACGTGATCCTGAGTCCGTAGCGCTTGGAATTGAGTCGTGCTTAGGCTTGAAAGGCTTGGATCCCAAAAAGCGAGGGGTAGCATTGCTACCCCTCGCTTTTTCAGAGTTGTGGTGATTGGCGTCTTGAATCTTCGCGCGACTCAATTCACCAACTGCCACCAGCCTAAGCTCGGACCAATGAAGCGCAGCACCACCCAGAACACAGCGAGGGCGCCAATACCCACCCAGGCTCCCTTGGTTGTTAGCTCCAGAATTTTTTCCGACTGTTGCTTGGTAATCGGCAGAAATGGATAGGCATATTCCTTCTGCCCCTTGAGATAGTCCTCGTCCCCGAGCTTTTCCTTACGTCGTTTGGATTCACCCATGGTGATTAACTCGCTTGATCAAAAGGGTTAGTAAAAACAGAACGCCGAGTTAGGTAACACTGAACCAGGTGTCTAACGGAGTTCTTTGAGAAGTTTTTCGGTCTCCTCTAGCCTCTCACGATTTTTCTGCTGTTTGAAGAGGCGGCGGGCGCGTTTTAGGGCATCCACTGCTTCCTTATTGCGATCGCGCGCCCGCAGGGCAATGGCCATATTGAAATAGGCATCCGCATCCTCCGGCGCTTTCTCCAAAATTTGTCGGTAGACAATCAGCGCCCGCACGTAGTCCCGCTCTGCCATCAGCAGCTTACCAATGGCCGACTGGGCCTCCAGAAAATCGGGCTGCAGCCGCACAGCCTTACGAAAGGCCGTAAAGGCCTGTTCTTCCCGCCCCATGGTCCGGTAGACCTCGCCCAGCTTGAAGAAAATCAGGGCATTGTTGCGCTCAATGCGTGAGGCCTGCTCAAGGGCTGCGGCTCCCTCTTCGGCACGATCAAGCCCCAGGAGGGCGATCGCCTTGCTGAGCTGAATCTTGCCGTTCCCCGGTGCAAATCCCTCGGCCTGTTCCAACAGCGGCAGGGCTTGGCTGTACTTCCGCTGCTGAATAAAAATGGCACCCAAGGCTTCATAGGGTCGCCAATCTCGGGGCTGAAGCTTTTTCAGTTCGCCATAGACCAAGGCAGCATCGTTGTAGCGTTTTTGCCGCTGCAAAATGGTTCCCAGGCCCATGTAAGCATCATATTTCTTACTGTCCTGGGAAATGGCGCGGCGGTAGGCTTGGGCAGCACGGTCATAGTCCTCCAAACTGCCCAAAGCAAAGGCAAGGCCAGAGTAGAAGTCGGCGTTCTGATTGTCGATGGCGATCGCCCGTCGAAATGCATCCGCCGCCGCCTGAAATTCCCCACGCTGGGATTGCGCAAATCCCAGGGCCGCATAAATCCGCTCATCATCGGGAGAATATTCCGCGGCTTCCTGGTAATAACGCACCGCATCGTCAAATTTTCTAGCCTTGATGGCATCCCGAGCACGATCCAGCAAAGGCCCCAGCAGCAGTTCTGGGTTTTGGGGTTTGATACTCGGATCAATTTCGACCCGAATGGGTTGCGCCTGGGCCACCGTTGGCAGGGTGGCGATCGCCGTCAGACTGGCAACAGTCAGGGTCAGCGCTGGCAACAGGGGGAGGAAAGGATTTGAACGATACACAGTCAATGTAGAGTCCCGATGAAACGGTAGAGCACGCACGGAGAGCGAGCGTTGTTGAGTCCGCTGCTAGAAGACGTACCAAAGCTATTGCAGGTTCCGCCTGAACCCTGGAGCAATCCGGACAGGGGAAACGTTTCCAATTTTACAGATCTTCAGGTGGACTGGGTGAGAGCTGGCCTCAGACACCACGTTCACCCCCATTTTGAGGCAGGATCGACATGGAACGCATGCGCCATAAAACGCATGATTGACCGCATCGAGCTGTAGTTGCATTCAATACCATCATGATCACAACCACCACTGATTTTCTACAGGGCTACGAAATCACCGAATATCTGGGACCCATCACCGCCGAAGTCGTCTACGGAACCAACGCTCTGCGAGACTTCATGGCAGGACTGCGTGATGTATTTGGCGGGCGCACAGCAAGCTACGAAAGGGTTTTCGAGAAAGGACAGCGCGAAGCCATCGACGAACTCCAGAGCCGCGCCCAGCGCATGGGAGCTGATGCGGTCATTGGCATGACGCTCAACACCGACTCCATCAACATTGATAACGAAGGGGTTCTATTTCTCATCACGGCAACGGGCACAGGGGTGCGTCTGTCCTAATCCCCACAGCATCGCGATCCCCATGGCGTCAGGAGGGGATGGCGGTTGACGTATGATGATTGAGAAATTTGAAATTGTGTAACGGCTGTGAAAGCAATCAATCTCCTCGGCTCCACCGGCTCCATCGGCACCCAGACGCTGGACATTGTGCAGCAGCATCCCGACCAGTTTCGCGTTGTCGGTATGGCGGCGGGCCGCAACATTGAACTGATTGCGAAGCAGATTCGTCAGTTCAAACCGGAGATTGTGGCGATCGCCAACCCCGACCAACTCCCCGATCTCAAAGCCCTCATCGCCGACGTCGATCCCCAGCCCATTCTGCGCGCAGGCTCTGAAGGCGTCTGTGAAGTGGCCGCCTTCGGTGATGCCGAGGCCGTCGTCACCGGCATCGTGGGTTGCGCCGGTCTACTGCCAACCCTCGCTGCCATCAAGGCCGGCAAAGATATTGCCCTCGCCAACAAAGAAACCCTGATTGCGGGGGGTCCCGTTGTTTTGCCCCTGGCTCAAAAGCACGGCGTTCGCATCACCCCCGCCGACTCCGAGCACTCCGCCATTTTCCAGTGCATCCAGGGTCTTTCCCACGAAACCAATTTTGTCGTCGGCAAACCCGACGCGGGTCTACGCCGCATTATCTTGACAGCTTCCGGTGGAGCGTTCCGCGACTGGCCTGTGGAGAAATTGCCTGAGGTCACCGTGGCCGATGCCATCACCCATCCCAACTGGTCCATGGGTAAAAAAATTACGGTTGATTCTGCAACCCTAATGAACAAGGGCCTAGAAGTGATTGAAGCCCACTACCTCTTTGGCCTCGACTACGACGACATCGACATTGTCATCCACCCCCAGAGCATTATCCACTCGCTGATCGAAATGCAGGACACCTCGCAGCTGGCCCAGTTGGGTTGGCCCGACATGCGCTTGCCCCTGCTCTATGCCCTGTCCTGGCCCGAGCGCATCTACACCGATTGGGAACAGCTTGATCTGGTCAAGGCAGGAACACTGACATTCCGTGAGCCGGACCATGCCAAGTACCCTTGCATGGACCTGGCCTATGCCGCAGGTCGAGCTGGGGGCTCGATGACAGCGGTGCTGAATGCAGCCAATGAACAAGCCGTGGCGCTGTTCCTGGCGGAAAAGATTACCTACCTGGAAATTCCCAAGGTGATTGAAACGGTGTGCGATCGCCACCGCGATAACAACAACAGTGCCCCCAGCCTCGACGACATTCTCGAAGCCGATGCCTGGGCGAGACAGGCCGTGACAGAAGCGAGCCAAACCCTGAATCAAAAAACCGTCGTCACCGTCTAGGGCAACTATCCAGAGATGAGCATCATTCTGTAAACCGTCTTTAAACCGTTCAGTCGGTTGGCTTCTGCGCTGCTCGAATTACGCGGGTTCTCTGCGCCGAACACCGTAGCTCAGTTGCAGCACGTTAACACCTTGGCGATTGTTCAAGCGCTTGGGTTACACTGCGGTCCAGCCAACCGACGAACTGCTTCTGGGCTCAAGATCGGTGGTCTCACGATTCAAACTGGCGTTCTCAACTCCCCACTCCTATGCAAACTGCCATTCTCGTCATCGGTGCCGTCCTGATTGCTTGGTTGATTTTTACGTTTCTGTTCAAGATCATCCGCACCACAATCAAAACAGCCCTGATGGTCGCAGCGGTGGTTTTGCTGCTGATGTTCTTCGGCATTGGCCCAGGTGAGGTGTTCGGGCTCATTGGCGACTGGATTGGTGGGTTGGCCGGGGGCGGAGCTGACCCCCAACCCACCCAAGCGGTTCCCCCCGTCAATTAACCCATCCGACTCGCACAACTCCCGTTAATCCGGGGGAAATGGGTGAGCGCTTACAGACCAGTCCTCACCGCAAGTCCTCGCCGCAAGTCTTCACAGTATGATGGGGTGGTATTTCGTGGTGTTCCCTTTGGTTCGAGGCTTCGCTTCACCCTCTCCCACCCCCTCATGAAATCTTCGATCGCCCCTTACCAGCGGATTACCCTAGCAATAGCTTCCGTTGCGCTGTCAGCCTCTCCCAGTATTGCCGCTCAGCTCAACTTTGATCGTCTTTATGTCTTTGGAGACAGTCTTTCAGACCAAGGCAACTCCTTCGCTGCAACGGG
>CALIJJ010000227.1 GCA_938017515.1 uncultured Pseudanabaenaceae cyanobacterium | reverse complement strand
AAAAATAAACAGACTGGCCCAGGCCGCACAGCCTACCTACGCAAACGACAAACCGTTTTGTCCAGCCTGACCCACCTCGTGGAACTCGACCTACTGCGGGCCAATCGGACCATGCCCTGGGCCGGGGGAACCCTGAAGGATTATCACGTTGTTGTCAGTCGCAGTGAGCATCGGCCCGAAGCGGATCTCTACAGCTTCTCGATGCAGGATGAAATGCCCGTGATTCCAATGCCGTTGAAAGAAGGTGAGGCCATTGCCTTCAACCTCCAAGCCGTATTCACCGACCTGATGACCCGCGCCCACTACGACACCCGTATTGATTACACCCAAGCCATCCGGCCACCGAAGCCTTCTGCGGAAACACGGGCCTGGATTGAGCAGCGATTACACTGGATTGAGCAGCGATTACAAGGGTGAGCCCAGGCATAGACTTTGACTCAAACCGGCATGGGATTCGTCAAAACTACCGTTCGTTCGGCTAATGCAATACTCATGCCAGCAGCCGGACGAGCGCGGCTCGTCCCTACAGTTTTGTCTAATTGGCTTTTTCGAGCTGCGGGTTACTGTCCACCTGTTTGGGAGTGCCCAAGCTCTGCAGAACCCGGTAGAACGCACTCAGGAAGACCCCCTGCGCCAAGACCTTGCAACTGTCTTCGACAAAAGCAGCGTAGCTTAGCACGGTTGGACCAAGCTGCTCTCCGAAGAGCCAGATGAAGAAGCTGTCGCCGTTAGTTGCTGCATCAAGACTAATCATCAAGCCGATGAGCAGAAAACTCAAAAATAGCGAAGGCAGCAGGAAGGCATAGCGCTTGAGTTCCTGGCGGTAACGATAGAGGAGGCAGGCTGCGATCGCCGCATATCCCCCCACCAACGCATCATCGAGGCGATCGCTCAACGACGTCTCTTCCCAGTTCAATACTGAGTGAATAATTTCATCAAAAATCTCATGCAGCGTCAGGATCTCATCGGCTGCTAAGAAGACAAATCCGATGCTGATGATCAGCCAGAGGTTGCTGGGGTGACCCCAAGTGAAGGGCTTGGGCGATCGCTTGCGAAAGATGAGACCGGCAACGATGGCGATCGCAATCATCTGCACCGTAGACCACCAGGTCATCAGCGCTTCCTCACGGAAGAGCACTGACAAATCACCATGGGCCGCGCCAAAGATTGCTGCTGCTACAACAAGACTCAAATTGAACAGCAGTACAAACCAAAACGGTCGTCCCTGGGATTTTAGAGGTGCCTGAAATTGGGGTGGTAATCGATGCACGCTTGATTCGTCCACGCTAGAGCTATAACCGTCTCGAACGCGTAAAGCTTAACAAATAAAGAGAAGAGAGATTAACTCGGGATTAAGTCTCTCGGGTTAATGTTGGGATGTGCTTTGGATTCATTTCACCGGATACAGGTGAAGTTTGGCGATCAGGGCAATATAGAAGCGAGATCACCTTGCACTACCCACCTGCCATGTTGAAGCGCCTGAAGCGACAGCTTTTGAAGACTGGACTGGATCGATTAGCCCTGCTCTACCTGGGGCTGCTGCTGATTTGGTTGAGTCTGCGGTTGATTTGGTTTGACCAATTTTGGTGGCTGGGGCTGCTGAATACATTTGCCTTTTGGTGGATGCTGCCGCTTGTCTTGGTGATGCCCTGGGTGCTGTGGCGACGGCAGTGGTGGCGGTTGGCGGCTTGTGCCTTGCCGTTGGTCCTGGTGCTGCATTGGTATGGGCCATTGTTTTTGCCGTCATTCGCGGCTCCGGCGGTGGCGGCTCCGTCAGCAGCGACGGTGAAGGTGATGAGCTTTAATATCCTGATCAATAATCGCAACTACGACGCGATCGCCGACGCCATCCGCCAAGAAGACCCGGACATCGTTGGTTTCCAGGAACTCCGTCCCGAGCATATTGCTGAGTTGCAGACAAGGCTGGGAGCGGTGTACCCCTACGGCATGTTTTCGCCGGAGCATAATCCCTTTAACAACGGCGTCAATCGGGTGGGGGTGATCAGCCGAATTCCCATTCAGCAGCAGGACAAACTTCCGCCACCGCTCGCAGAGCGAGGGATTCAGGTCAAATTTGAGATTGAAGACAAGCCCTTAGCTCTGTGGGTCACTCATTTCTCTCCAAGTAATCTGTATGTCTTTCCGCTCTCCCAGTGGGCGTCCCTTTGGCAACAGAGCCACGGACAGCGCATGGAACAAGCGCAACAAGTTGCATCCGCGGCAGAAATGGATACCCCGCTGGTGATGTTGTGCGACTGCAACATGAGCCCAACCACGGCCCCCTATGAGGTTTTGGGTCAATCCTTGACGGATAGTTTCCGGCGCGTGGGCTGGGGGCTGGGTCCCACCCGTGTAATTCGGCGGCGATGGCCAGTCCTGCGGGTTGATTATGTCTGGCATAACCAAGGAGTGCGACCCGTTGAAGCCCATGTCGGGACCGATGGTGCGTCGGATCATTTGCCGGTGGTGGCGACGCTCCGGTTGGAAACGATCCCTGGGCAAAAACAGTAGGAATGCAGTCTGCTCAGCAATCCGGTGCCAGAGCCGAGGCTCTGGCCATGCAGCAGGACCTTCCTCGCCCAAGCACAATCCCCCAAACAAAATCGGGGGATTCCTATGTGGGAATCCCCCGAAAGGCCGTTGATCGTATGATTTTGGGCGTTGCGTTAGACAGGATTCATGGCGCAGGGGAGAACCGTGATGAAACGCTTTCCCCATCTCTGCCTAACTCAGGGCTTAACTCAGAGCCTAACTCAGATTAAGTTCGCTCCCTGTGGGTCTAAGTCCCCTTAGGAGCGGCCCTTCTTCAGCATCTCGACTAAAACCACGTGGGCATCTTTCGCATCTGCCAGGGGACGCTCAAAGGCAACCCGCACGGGCTTTTCCTCGTTGTCGATTTTTGCCATCAGGTCCATACCCTCCGGGTCAATCCTCAGCATTCGTGCCGCAGAGACATTCTCTGCCTTGCCGTAGACCTCTGCATACATGACGATGGCCTCAGCGTGGTCATCATTCATGTGCTTGCAGATGCGATCGCTCACCGCCGCTGTAATTGCCTCAGACATTGAATTAAATTCCTTTGCTTAAACGTCCTACATCCCCATCAGCTTTTCAAAGCCGACCTGGGCCAATGTGAACAAGTTTACAGAGATGAAAAACACTAGGAATATCGTAATCGAGGCATTGAGAACGTTGCGAAGTGTTTGAGCGGTATTGCTAGTCATGCGATCGCCTCCATGGCGGCCTTCGAGGGCACCCAAAGCCTAGCACTGGGCTCCAGTCCCTTTGGGCCAACCTTTCTAAACTCGATCAAACCGAAACAAATCCATTTGCTGGGGTTGCGTGTACTTAACATAGACCCACGGCTAAGCACCGCGATGTACATTTCCCAGCCAACTCGGGCAGCAACTATGACGCCGATTGAGCCTTCTGGTCCCACCGTTTCCGGATCACCCTCCGGGGATTCAACAGAACCCAGTGATGGCGTCCTGTTTGGATTGCTCTGCGGCGGAGACCTCGATGCCCTCGACGTTATCTATGGCCGTTACAGCACGCCGGTCTTTCGATTGGCGCTGCGAATTCTGGGCTCCCAGGAAGAAGCGGCTGACCTCACCCACGAGGTTTTTCTGCGGCTGTGGAAAAAGCAGGGCTATGACCCGGAGCGGGGCTCGATGCTGGTCTTTTTGATGACCGTGACGCGATCGCAGGCCCTCAACCGTATCCGTTCTGCCAAATCGCGACGGCGACTAACCGAACGATTGGGTCGGGGAGCAGTTATGGAACAGTCTTCGCTTTTAGAATCAATCTCAACTGAAGAGATGTCAGAACGAGTCAGGAATGCATTGCATCATCTACCGAGTAATCAGCGTGAAGTGTTGGAATTGGCCTACTACGGTGGTCTTTCCCAGTCAGAAATTACCCAGCGCTTGGATATTCCCCTAGGGACGGTGAAAAGCCGATCGCGGCAAGGGCTGTTGAAACTTCGCAAGCTTCTGAAGGATTTGGTGGATTAGTCATGGGTAAAGAGAATTGGGATGCGCAGAATTGGTCGGATGGCGGTTCGAATCAAGAGCCAAAGCGTTGGCAGGAGCTGTTGGCGGGCTATGTGCTCGGTGATCTCTCCTCTGAGGAAATGGAGCAAGTGCAGCAGTATTTGGTTCAGCATCCCGAAGCACAGACGGAAGTGGAGGAGCTGCGAGCCACGCTGAATTTACTACCGTTGTCGTTGCCGGAGGATGAGGGTCCGCCGGAGACGGTGCGATCGCGTCTGCGGCAGTCCGCAGCGGCGACCGTTTCGGAGCCAGATGCGGCGGCGAAGTCGTCTCCGCTTAGCCCTGTCTCTTCTCCTG
>CALIJJ010000226.1 GCA_938017515.1 uncultured Pseudanabaenaceae cyanobacterium | reverse complement strand
GGCTCGTGAAGAAAAGCAGCGGTGGACCCGATCAACAGGATAACTTTCGTGCAGTTTCCTTAAGTCACAAGCCTGAATTTAGGATCCCTCATCAACACTAAGGATAGTCCGAACCTTCGCTTGAGCATAGATATCGCATGGTCACTACAAGCCGCCTCACCCTCGGTCAGGAAGAACAGCCTCTGGTTGATACGCACGCCTCTACAAACCAACCCAGCGATCGCGTGGCTGTCCTGCTGATGGGCTATGGCGAAGTCGAAAGCTACGAAGATTTTGCTAACTACAACGAGCAAGCGCTCAACCTCCTCACCGCTAAGTTTGCGCCGGTCCCCACCTGGGTCTACCCGCCTCTTGCTAAACTCCTGGCGATGTTTGACCTCCATGAGTGGAGCCACCAGCACGGCAACTTTGTTTCGCCCCACAACCAGATTTTTGAAGCCCAGCGAGCTGGCATTGAATCCAATCTGAAGAAGGCTTGGGGCGATCGCGTCAAGGTTTTCAAAGCCTTCAACTTCTGCGCCCCTCACCTTCCCCATCAAGTGCTGGAGCAAATCAAGGCTGAGGGCTACAGCAAGCTGCTGATCTATCCCCTGCTGGTGGTGGACTCCATCTTTACGAGCGGGATCGCCATGGAGCAAGTTAACCAGGGCATCGCTCAGATTACCAGCAGCGCCGGTGCGGATCAACAGGATCATTGGGTGAAGGGCATTCGCTATATTCCCTCCTTTTTCGATCGCCCCGACTACATCAAGTTGTTGGCTCAACAGGTCATTGGCAATATTGAAGAGAAGCTAGCCGTTGCCCACCTGCCCTCCCAAACTGGTGTCGTTCTGCTCATCCACGGGTGCCCCCACGAAGCCAAGGGCTTTACCTCCGGCATTGACGAAAGTCAGGGGCTGTATGAGCTGGTGCGCAAGGAGTTGATGTATCGCTATCCGCTGATCACCGTGGGCTGGATGAACCACGACACGCCCATGATCAAGTGGACGCAGCCGGATATGAAGACGGCATCGAAGAACCTGATGGACTTGGGTGCGACGGCCTTGGTCTATGCGCCGATTGGGTTTGCAACGGAGAACCACGAAACCCTGCTGGATGTGGATCATGTCATCGAATCCCTGCGTAAGAAGCGTCCTGATGTCACCTATCTGCGCATGGAATGTGTCAACGAGCATCCCGATTTTGTTGCCATGGCAGCGGAGTGGGCCAACCCGTTGGTGAAGGAACTGCTGGAGGAGGCAGACCTGATGGTGCAGCCTGCCCGAGTGGATGAAGTGCGCGATCGCATTGCCCACGATATGCACCAGCACCACAGCCACGGTGAGGGTCATAACCACCACGGCAGCGGTCATCACGAGCACCATGACCATGATCACGACCATCACCACGAGCATGAGCACGAGCATGCCCATAACCACCACGCCTAGGGGCCGATTAAGCCCGTAAGACGAGCTGACTCACCTCATTATTCCGCCCAAAACCTGCCCACCCTAATTGAGGGATAGGGCAGGTTTTTCTTCAGATGTTTTTAGGACAGAACGAGAGGAGGAGAACGAGAGGAGGAGAACGAGAGGAGGAGAACGAGAGGGCAATAGTGAAGCACGGGGCTAAACCGACCCTTCGGGATGGGTGGCGATCGTGTCAAGAAACTTTTGCACCGTGGCAGATGGATCATTGGTCCGCCACACCAAGGCGATCGTTGCCTGGGGGGTGGGTTCGATTAAGGGACGGTAGACCACGCCAGCACGCTGTAAATTGTGCAAAGACTGGGGGACCAATGCCACACCAATGCCTGCTGCCACTAAGCTGACAATGGTCTGCATCTGGACTGCCTCCTGCACCACCCGAGGGCTGAAATTTCCTTGCTGACAAAGGCTGATGATTTGGTCGTACATCCCCGGTGCGCGGAGTCGGGGGAAGATGATAAAGGATTCTTCGGAAAGCGCCGCGATCGCAATCCGCTCTTGCTGCGCCAACGGATGTGCTTCCGACACCGCCACCATGAACGATTCCTTGAGGATTTGTTGTTGTGACAACATGCTAGCCCTAGCCGACTCCAAGGGAGGACGCACAAAGCCAATGTCCAAGCGGTTATCCTCCAGCTGCTGAAGCTGCACGTTGGTGGTGAGTTCTTGGAGGGTGAGGGCAATCTCGGGAAAGGCTTCGCGAAAGCGTTGCAGAATCGGGGGCAGAACGCTGTAGGCCGCGGAGCTAACGAAGCCAATGGCCAACTTGCCCTGTTCCCC
This sequence comes from uncultured Pseudanabaenaceae cyanobacterium, assembly GCA_938017515.1. Classification (GTDB taxonomy): domain Bacteria; phylum Cyanobacteriota; class Cyanobacteriia; order PCC-9006; family JAAUQQ01; genus JAAUOP01. The sequence goes on along the minus strand of CALIJJ010000226.1, from coordinate 7,930 downwards.
TCGGCTGATGCGCCGTCCGGCCTCAATGGACTGCTCTAGGCGTTGGAATAGGTTGTAGGTGTCAGTGAGGAAGCGATCGCCCGCCGCCGTCAACTGCACCGATCGCTTCGTTCGATAGAACAGTTGAAATCCCAACTCAGTCTCCAGTTGCTTGATCTGCTGACTCAGGGGGGGCTGGGCCATGTGCAATCGCTCCGCGGCTCGACCAAAGTGAAGCTCCTCAGCGACTGCAACGAAGTAGCGTAAGTGGCGCAGCTCCATCGCCACTAGGCCATGGCCTCGTCCAACAGTTCCTCTGGAATCTCAAAATTGGCCGTCACCGTCTGGACATCATCCAAGTCCTCCAGAGCATCCATGAGCTTCAGCACCTGCTTGGCCTGCTCTAGCTCAGACACCGCTAGGGAATTGCCGGGAATCCAGCGCAGTTCCACGAGCTTGACGTCATAGTTGTGAGCTTTGAGCTGATTGCTCAGGACTTCTAAGTTACTCACCGCCGTAAACACCTCTGCGCCAGCTTCCTCTCCATCCCCCAGGAGTTCATAGGATTCTGCCCCCCCCTCCAGGGAGACTTCCAACAATTCATCCTCATCGATAGTGCCGCTGATCAGGGCTACGCCCTTTTGCTCAAACATCCAGCTCACGCAGCCTGTTTCCCCGAGGTTGCCGCCGTTTTTGCTGAAGGCGAGGCGCAGATCTGCTGCGGTTCTTGTGCGTTTGTCCGTCAGCGCTTCGATCAAGATCGCGACGCCGCCGGGGCCATAGCCTTCGTAGCGGATCGATTCGAGGCGATCGCTGCCTTCGTACGTTCCGGCCCCTTTGGCGATCGCCCGCTCAATATTTTCATTGGGAATGCCAGCCGCCTTGGCCTTATCGATGGCTGCCCGCAGCTGAAAGTTTCCATCCGGATCTGGCAACCCCGTCCGTGCCGCAACAATAATATCCCGGGCAATCTTGGTAAAAATCTTACTGCGCTTGGAGTCTACCACCGCCTTTTGGCGCTTGATATTTGCCCATTTACTATGTCCAGCCATGATGTTCCGTGGGTCGCTCGCGTCTGAATCGCGATCGCATTGTAATGATTGTGCCAATTTCTACATTATCTCAGGAAGGAATCCGCTCAGACAGAGAACTGTCGGCTTAGAATGAAGGCGCGATTCAGCGAGGAGGTTGGCGCCATGAGCCGGATTCAACAGACCACCGGACAGCAATATTCGAATCAGGTTGAAACCGCTGAACTCACCCAAACCTCGCCAGCCTCCAATCCTCAGTCTCGTTTGCCCCGATCGCCGCGCTGGCAATGGCGTAAATATTTAACCCGAGAGAATCTGGCGACGGGGGCCGGGGCAATAACCATGGCTGCCCTGGCCCTGCTTAACCCATCGTTGGTGCAGAGCCTAGAGCGCCAGCTCCAAAGCCTCTTTTTCGAAATTCGTGGCCCGGTGGCAACCCCGGACAACATCATTATTGTTGCCATTGATGATATTTCCCTCGGACAGGCCGGAATTTACCAGCAGGATCCGGTCGAGTTTGCTGAGCTGGAACCGATCCAATCCTGGCCCTGGAAGCGCGAAGCCTATGCCAAAGTCATCGAACGGTTGCTCGATGCAGGGGTCCAGGCCGTCGGGGTAGACGTGGTTCTGTCGGTGCCGAGCAGCTACGGCGAAGCCGATGATGCCTCCCTCGTGGCGATGCTCGATCGTCACCCTGGCAAAGTCGTCTTGGCGGAGCAGTTCGTCATCACGGAAGGGATGTTGCAAGGGAGTTTGCAGCAGCGAGACTTACCCCTGCGGAGTTTCCAGGAGGCTGGAGCTAAGACGGGCTTCATTAATTTGCTGCTTGAACCGAACGCTAAAATTCATCGCTTGGGTCACACGTTCCTGGATTCTTTGGAACAGCAGGACCCCATGGTTGAGCTGTTGCTGGAGGAGGGAGAGCGTCCCCAGTCCTTTGCCCGGGCGACGCTGGCGGCTGCGGGGCAGGAACCGCCAGCGGCCAGGGGCGACAACATCTTTTTCCATGGCCCCAATCAGAGTTTTGAGCAAGTCCCGTTCTGGCAGATTCTGGACTCCAAGAATTGGAACAGTCAAAATTTGGAGGGTGCTTCCTTCAAGGAGCAATTTAAGGACAAGGTGGTGCTGATTGGTTCCACGACGCCGCTTCAGCAGGATTTTCACCCCGCTCCCTTTGGCCATACGGGCATTTATGGTGAGCAGCTCTTTGGGGTGGAAATTCAGGCCAATGCCATGGCGACGTTGCAACAGGGACGGGCGATCGCCGATCCCCTGGCCCGGGCTTGGCCGATTCGGGGCCTATTGCTGCTGAGTTTAGTCCTGGGCAGTAGCTGGGCCTTGCGCCGCTCCCAGCGTCCCCTCTCTCGTCTGGGTCTGGGCATGGGTGCTGCGGGACTGTGGGGCGTGGGTAGCTTTCTGGTGTTTGTTCTGGGCCGCACGATTATTCCCATGGCGCTGCCCATGGTTGGTTTGAGCGCGGTCGGTATTTCCCAGTTTCTCCTGGGAATGGTGCGCGAACAGCGACGTAAACAGCAGCTTCGTCAGGCTCTTAAGGACCGAGCCTCCGTGCCTGCGGTGCGGGAGATCCTGAGTGAACAGGATGATTTGCAGGATCTGTTGCTGGAACGAGAGGCGGAGGTGATTGGCAAAATTCTCAGCAATCGCTACCAAATCAGTAAGGTGTTGGGGACAGGCGGGTTTAGTGAAACCTATGTGGCTCGCGATACCCAGCGACCCGGGAGTCCGACCTGCGTGGTCAAGCAGCTGCGATTGCTCCAGGGCAAGCCCAGCAAGATCGAGCTGGTCCGACGGCTGTTCAAGCTGGAGGCTGAAACCCTAGAACGCCTGGGACAACACCCTCAAATCCCCTTGCTACTGGCCTATTTTGAGGAAGAGTATGAGTTTTATCTGGTGCAGGAACTGATCGAAGGCCAATCCCTCCACGGTGAATTAGTGCGCAAGGCCCGACTGCCGCTCTACGCCATTATTCAGCTCATCCACGACATGCTGTCGGTGCTGGAGTTTGTCCATGCCAACAATATTATTCACCGAGATATTAAGCCGCACAACATTATTCGGCGGATGGAAGATGGTGTCTTTGTCCTGATTGACTTCGGTGTGGCCAAGAAGCTGTCGGATCGCCTCCACGACGACACGCGCACGCAACAGCTCACCATTGCCATCGGCACCCAGGGATATATTGCCCCGGAGCAAATTGCCGGAAAGCCCAACTTCACGAGCGATCTGTACTCGCTGGGCGTCACGGCCATTGAGGCCTTAACGGGCTTGATTCCCCGGCAGATCCACCATGATGCCAACGGCGAAATTCTCTGGACTCACCGAGCGGAGTTTATCAGTCAGGCGCTTCAGGACTTCATGGGTCGCTTGGTTGCCAGGGATTACACCGAACGCTATGGCTCGGCCCGCGAAGCCCTGGATGCTCTGAAGGATGTTCCGGAAATTGCCCTCCTGCGTGAAGAACGCCCCCAGGTGCAGCCCCCGTTGGCGGAGAAAATGCTGCAGGGATTTGATGATGAAACCGAAGATGCCTCGGCAGACACACAAATTTGGTTGCGGAACGAATCTAAGGAATGAAGTCTGAATCAGACCCGTTCTCTCCTCAAATGTCTCCTGCCCAGGCCGAGTTTTTGCCTGGTTCTAGGGCAGCCCTTGCTCGGGTTGGAGGACTGGAAGGGCGGCTCCAGCCCATACCTCACAACATCGTAAAAATACGATAAAGCGGGGATCAAGCTTGAGCCATTCTTGGGATGTGACCACCGTCATTGGCTACTATCATGGTGGTTATATAAAGTAGAGATATAAGAAGAACCTTAAAATGTTGAAGATTTTCCTGGTCGACCGTAAAAATTCGGTTTTATAGGGAAGGGAACTTCAAAGTTTCGATAAACATCTCAGTGGTGTAGAGCAATTGGCTCAGTCAAGTGGCTCAGTCAATTAGCTCATTGGTGCTCAATGTCTCGGGGTTGAATGCCTGATTGGTGTGTTGAGTGTTGGCGTTTCCCTTGCGGATGGCTGCAATCAAACCCAGATCAGAGATAACCCAAAGCACGGCGTATATTCGGGTTTAGGGATTTCCAATGCTACGTCACTCATTATCAGTCGGCATCTTATTCATATCCGTTGCAGGCTCTGCGGTGGTGGTTACTCCCGCCCAGGCACAGACGCCGCTAACGCGCGCGGTTGTGTCTGCGTTGCGGAACCGTGTGCGTCTGCTGCCGCAGAGGCGTCCGGCACGTCCGGCCAAGATTGCCGATGTGGTGACTCCGGGGGATGGCCTCAGCACCGCACGAGCCTCATTGGCTGAGTTGCGTTTTAACGACGGAACGCTGGCTCGCATGGGAGAGCGTGCCGTCTTTCGCTTTGTGCCTAAAACCCGTCGTTTTCGGCTGACGACCGGCACGGTGCTGTTGCTGATTCCGCCAGGCCAAGGAAGGACGCAGGTTCGCACGCCCAATGTGACGGCAGGGATTCGCGGATCTGCCCTCTTCGTTCGTTATGCGCCTGATACCAATACGACAATTGTCGGCGCGCTGACGGACAGCGGTATCGAAGTGATGAATGATGACGGCAGCCAGCGGCAGGTCTTGAAGGCTGGCCAGATGGTCGTCACCGTCGACGATAGGATTGAGGGACTCTACGACTTTGACCTAGAGACGTTTTATGAAACGAGTTCTTTGGTTGAAGGCTTAGAACTGGATAATTCTCAACATCAGGGAGAGGATGAGGCGATCGCCCAGGTCCGAGAAGAAACCCTGGATGGACTCGCTCAGCAGCGAACCCTTCCCTTCAATGACGTTGCAGCGGGGAGCGTTCTCGAAAACCCAGATTTCACCCACTTGTCCACCGTCGCCTCAGCGGAAGACACGGCTTTCCCAGGGCGTTCGATTGGTGTCGATGGTGCGGAGCTGACGAACACCGATTTCCCACCTGTGGTGACACCGCCGATTAACCCACCCGCAGTGGCCACTCCGCCAGACCCCGTTGTCGTCCCAGGACCCATTCCCCCAGAGCCGCCGGTTGTTGTCGCGGAACCAGAGCCGCCCGTTTTTGTTGCTGAGCCAGAGCCTCCGGTCATTGTCGCGGAACCAGAGCCGCCCGTTTTTGTTGCCGAGCCAGAGCCGCCTGTCGTGGTGGTTGAGCAAGAGCCCCCCGTCCCTGACTTGGGCCCACCGATCGACGATATTGACGTAATTGCAGGGGAAGACGATGCGGAAGCACTGGATGCTTTGCCGCAACCGGGAGATGGTTTCCCGGCGTTAACACCAGACATTGCTGAAGACCCAACTGATTTGGGACAGCCTGTGCTTTTGGAAGCAGATTCACCTCCTCCGACGGAACTTGAACCAGTGGATCTGGGGATTGATGTCGTCGAAGAGGAGCAAGCTCCATCTGCGGAGGAACCGCAACTGCCCGAGCCTGAAGTACTACCCGAGCCGCTTCCCGAAACTGAAGCACCACCTGAGCCTGAAGCACTACCCGAGCCTGAAACACTACCCGAGCCTGAAGTACTACCTGAGCCTGAAGTACTACCTGAGCCTGAAGCACCACCTGAGCCTGAAGCACTACCCGAGCCTGAAGCACCACCTGAGCCTGAAGCACTACCCGAGCCTGAAGCACCACCCGAGCAGCCTCCCGAAACTGAAGTGCCGCCTAGTGAGCCTACGGGTCCACTGATTGATGTTCTCCCTTAAGCCCGCTTAGGCGAAGTGGCTGATTTTCCCTTGGCTCGGTCAATTTGTCCGGGTTCACGGCTTTTTTGCGTGAATTCTTGGATAAATCAAGCAGATTTTCGCTGAGGGATTACGCTACACTGCCCGGGGCCGTCTACCGTTTTGTTATTTCACACGGGTAAGTTTGGTGCAATTGAAAGGTCTCCGTCAAAACTGTTACCTATTGCCGTTAGGTAGTTTTTGTTTAGGCAGTTCGTTCCTCTCTGCACAGCTTGCTGTGGCTGAAACAGTCCCATTCTCGGGAGAAACCGAGGCGATCGCAGCCTTGGCTACATCGCTGTCCACTGAGCTGTCCACTGAAAAAATTACCGTAGACCATGGCGCAGGTCTAGCAGGCCCAGGCCATGCTCACGCCCTCCCTGGGACAGCGCAGCCATCGTCAGCGAAACTAAGGGAGCAGTCCCGACCCCATCGAGATATCCCCCCCGTTATTCCCAGCATTGCTCCCCCCGAAGCTCATCTGCCCAAAGAGACGATGCTGCCCAAAGAGATGATGCTGCCTCCGACAACGAGTCTCGTCTCTCGCAAAAACGTCGCAGTGGCAAGGGACTCTGCTAGCCCAGCCCAGCGTCTTCTTGAAGCATCACAGGCGCTGCTGGCGTCTCTAGAAAATAATACGGTGGTGGTGCGAGCCAAAACGGTATCGCTCGAGACAGATGAGATAGTTGAGACCGCGGTGGAACCAAGTGCGCCTGCCGATAGCGAAACGGTGGGTCGCGGGGATGTATTGGCTGAACTGTCCGGCTCGGAGCCCATGGCCCTACCGAGTGGGAATGAGGGAGCCCCCGTTGTCTCTGACTCCCCACCGCCAGGCGTGCCGGAAGATTCGCTACCACCTGCCTCGGAATCCACTGAAGATGTCTCTGAGGTTTTGCTTGAGGTGGATTCTTCCCCTCCGTCTGAACCGCCCGTGGCTGAACCGCCCGTGGCTGAACCCCCCGTAGAAGAGCTTCCAGCGGAGACTGCGGGGGAAGACTTACCCACTGTCCCCGAAGACGAAACGCTGATTCCGACGCCGAGTGAAGAGGTCGCGCCGCCAGACTCCTTGCCACCGGCTGTTCTAGATGAGGGGGGAGAGGGTGAAGAGGACCCCGATGCAGATGCTGTGGAAGAGCCGGGAGATCCCGAATTGGGCATTTTGCGACTGCGAAAGCGAGATCTTTCCCTCACGCAGCCGCCGATTAAGGTGCCGGTCTATCTGCGGCTGAGTTCTAGCTATCTCAGTAACAGTAATTCTCGGGCCAGTGAAGATCCGGTCGAAGATCAGCTCTTTCGTTCGACGGTTTCGCTCACGGCGTCTCCCATTCTGGGCCGACGCACGGCGGCCTACGCCACGGTTCAGGGGAATTTGTTTCGCTACGGTGACCTGTCGCGCTTGGATTACAACGAGTTGCGGTTTCGTGCTGGGGTTCGTCATGTCCTGCGATCGCGCGTCATTGGGGAGTTGGGCTGGACCCATCGGCAGCTCTTTTTCCGAGAGAGTGGCGATCGCTTCCTCAGCGATAATTCTGTTTTTGGCGCGATCTCTCGCCGCGACCCTGGCGTTCTTGGCCCTAAAACGTCTCTCAATAGTTTTTATCGGGTGCGGGCCAGTTTTGCCGACCCTAAAACCAGTAACCGGGTGGTGAACACCCTGGGGACGACGCTGAGCTATGACGTGACGCCACGGCTGAAGGCGTCGCTGACGGGTCTGGGCGTCATCACCAGTTTCACGCGGCAGAGCCGCCACGATGTCTATGGTCAGGCCCTAGCTAGCCTCAGCTACACCCTGGCTAAGAACACGCGTTTGAGCCTATTTGCGGCTCTGAATCGCGGTGGCTCGGTGGATGACCGGGTGGATTTTGATAACGCCCTGCTGGGGGTCAGCTTTAGCTCTAGTTTGAAGCTGTTTTGAGCTTGATTGCGTAGTCTGGCTCGGTTGATCTTGATGTTGGGCGTTGTACGCTGTCCCGCGAGCTGCCAGGCTTCCAGGAGTCGCGGATTGGGTTTAATCATTAACCAATAGACCTCTTGCACGAACCGGACAGCCGCCCCCATCCCCCGACCCCTTGCCCCTAATGCTGGGGGAATGGGAGTCAATAAAGCCCCTCTCTCAGAAAAACGGTCGGACCAGGATACCGGAAAAAGGCGCTGACGATGATAAGCTTGCGCCACATTTCGCATTCGGGT
>CALIJJ010000225.1 GCA_938017515.1 uncultured Pseudanabaenaceae cyanobacterium | reverse complement strand
TCATGGTCGTCTTGGCGAGCGCAGCGCAAAATACCCCCGGTGCCATCAATGACATGTTCATTGATAACGGTGATGGCACGTTCACCGTCCGCTTCTTCAATAATGGCAATGCAGAGTACGTGACGGTCGATCGCTATTTGCCAACGCTGAGTTGGTCTGGCAAGAGTCCCTATGCTCAGTATGGTGATGACCCCAGCAGCGGCAGTAATGAGCTGTGGTCTGCTCTGGCGGAAAAAGCCTATGCGCAGTTCAATGAATCGGGCTCAATTTTGCAGGACGGTACCAATACCTACAAAGGCATTGAGGGGGGCTGGATGTCCGGGCCGACTAAGGAAGTGTTGGGTACCGCCAGCCGTACCAAGGCGATCGATCGGACCACGCCGGAGGATGTCATTGCGATCTTGGACTCGGATGCTGTCATCACCGTGGGGATTGATGGCGATGGTCAGCATGGTGTGGTGGATGACCATGCCTATACCCTGACGGAGTATGACGCTGAGACCCAGACTTTCCATCTGGAGAATCCCTGGGGCGATCGCCATGTGGACCTCACCTGGGAGCAGCTGGAGACCATGGACACCTACTTCGTTTGGTCGTACGAGGCTTAGCCGAAAATCCGAGGGGGAGCTTGGTCGTGCCCTCGCCCTGGGTCATTTCCAAGCAGGTTTTTAAAACCTCAGGCTAAATTAGGACGTATACCGAGATGGCGCGGCGGTCTGACAAGAGCCGCGGCGCCCTGCCCCTAATTCTTGAGTCACAGCTCACCATGACTGCTGCTACCCCGACAGTTTTGAATCGCGATCGCACCTCAGATGCTCACTCTCCCCCCGGCAGTCATGCTGTTGTCCTGGGTGGCAGTATTGCCGGATTGCTGACCGCTCGTGTTCTTCTGGATCATTTTGACCAGGTGACCCTACTGGAGCGGGACCAATTTCCTAACTCACCCGAGGTGCGACGCGGCGTTCCCCAGGGGGCCCATGTCCACGGTTTGCTGATGCGGGGTCAGCAAGAGCTAGAAAAACTATTTCCTGGGTTAAGTCAGGACCTTGTTCAGGCGGGGGCAACTCGGCTGGACTGGATTAATCATTGGCAATTCCTAGGACTTTCGGGCTGGCTCGAACAGCATGAGTCGGGTCTGGAGGGGCTGTGCTGTAGCCGCCTTTTGATTGAGTGGTATGTGCGTCAGCGTCTGCTGAAGTATGAGCACTTTGCCCTACGTCCGGGCTGCTATGCCAAGGGATTAGAATTTGAGCCCAACCAGAAACAAGTTACGGGAATTTGGTTTCAGGAGCAGTCAGACGGCTCTCAGACAGAGCCAGCGTTACAGTGTTTACAGACGACACTTGTAGTAGACACAACAGGAAGACAGTCGAAACTTCCCCAGTGGCTGGATCAGCTGGGCTGGGAGAAACCACCGGAGACAATGGTGAATTCGTTTTTGGGGTATGCCAGCCGCTGGTATAAGCAACCCCATGCTTCATCCCATCCGTCATCCCATGAACTGTCGAAGGCACAGCACTCAGACCGAGTGTGGACTGAGCATGACCAGGGGATGGTTCTGGGCTCGAAGCCGGGCGAATCGACCCGAGGGGGCGTACTCTATCCCGTCGAGGGAAACCGCTGGGTTGTGACCCTAGCCGGTATTGCAGGGGACCATCCCCCCGGGGACGAAGCTGGGTTTATGGCCTTCATGAAAAGCCTGCGCGACCCTATCCTGTATGAACGGCTCAAGGATGCCGAACCCTGTTCTCCCATCCATTGCTATCGACGCACCGAAAACCAGTGGCGCCATTACGAACAATTACCGGCGATGCCCGCTGGATTGATCGCCCTGGGAGATGCGGTTTGTTGCTTTAATCCCGTCTATGGTCAGGGGATGACGGCAGCAGCGTTGGGTGCGGTGACCCTGGGTCAAGTCCTCAGTCAAGCTGGTCCTTCAGCGCATCCTTCCCAGCCAGTTCATGCAACGGTGACGAGCTTGTTTCAGAAACAACTGGCAAAGCAGCTCAAGGCACCGTGGCTGATGGCAACGGGGGAGGACTTTCGCTGGTCAGAAACGGTGGGCAAGCGTCCTGGCTGGCTCGCCCATCAGTTCCAAGGCTATTTCGATCGCATCATCCAACTCTCAACGCAGGATGCCTATACCCATCGTCGATTCATTGAAGTGGCCCATCTCGTACATCCCCCCACAGTGCTGTTTGAGCCTCGTATTATGTGGAAAGTATTGATGGGGAAGGGACGACGCCATGGCCTTTGAACAGCAGCCTGAATCTTTGCGACAAAAGGTGCAGCAGTGGTCCGATGAGGCGATCGCCCAGTCTGACCCAACGGCCTGGTTTGAAAGGCTCTACATCGCCGCCGATGGCAACACCGATCAGGTGCCCTGGGCACGACTCGATGTGCATCCCCATATCCAGGATTGGTTGAGTCAGCATGGGGGTCGAGGGGAAGGACGGGCGGCGCTGGTGATTGGCTGTGGTTTGGGAGATGATGCTGAGGCGTTGGCGGCGCTGGGGTTTGCGGTGACTGCGTTTGATATTGCACCGACGGCGATCGCCTGGTGCCAAAAGCGTTTTCCAGAGTCTCCCGTAACGTACCTCGTGGCTGATTTGTTCAAGCCTCAGGCGGCTTGGCTGAAGCGCTTCGATTTGGTTGTGGAGTGTCGTGATATCCAAGCATTGCCCCTAACGGTGAGGTCAGAGGCGATCGCTGCCGTTGCCAGTGTGGTTGCCCCAGCCGGTACCTTGTTGGTAGTCACCCGACTGCGGGCGACGGAAGCAGAACCCGATGGTCCACCCTGGCCGTTGTCTGAGCAAGAGCTGGCGCAGTTCGGTGCAGCGGGCTTGCAAGAGCGGCAACGGCAGGTGTTTGACTTGGGTGGAGATCCCATGATTCATCAGGCTTGGGTGGAATACGCGGCCACGGGCTGAGCCGTTCTGGTGGCTGGATTCACGCTTGGGTGAACGAGGGTTTCAGGACTGGCGTTGTCATGGGCTTGGCTGCGCTGAATCTGTTCGGCAATCCGGCGGGCGACGGTGGCACTCGTCCAGTAGCTACCGTGGGCATTGCCACCATTGAGCAGCAGACTAATGGGCGTTTTTTGGAAGACCCAGCCCAGGACTTCTAGCACTGGCTTGAGGCTGAAGAGGCTCTTGAGGAAATGCGAGAGATAGAGGCTATCGGTGAGTTGTCCCCGCACCAGCTCGTCCTGGATCTGAACGGCATCACCCACCAGATTTTGCAACATGCCTTCGAGGGGCCAGGCGATGGGATCGCCGGGGTGGATAAAGTTGAACCAAGGGAGTTTGCCGTAGGTGGACGCTCGCCGCTGGAGGAGTTCCCGGAGGCGATCGCTAATGCCGTGGCTACTGCCTTCTCCCTCTTGGTTAATCAAGTTGAAGAGCAGAATGGGAGATCCCATCGTGGAGATACTGCCGAGCAGCAGTCCCTCTTCGGGATTGTCGCCGGTCCCGAGAACGCTGTTGCGGAGTTTACGAATCAAGGCTCGCTCTGATTCCCCCAGGTCTTTGCTTGTCCAGCGATCGGCAAACAGAGCATCGAATGTGATCACCGTGCCCCAACTGTGGGTGACAAGGTGGAGGCGATCGCCGGATTCATAGCCTTCGAGGCCCGCCAGCGCATCGGTTGCCAGCTGTTGAATCGTCTTGAAACCCACATGGCGACTGATGTAGAGCGCTGCATCCCCCGCAAAGGCCAGCAGGTTTTGGGTACGGGTGTCTTGGAACCAGAGCTTGGACCAGGTTTCCGTTTGGGTCAATTGGCTGCGCATGGGGGCGATCGCCTCGTCCACAATATCTCCCCAGTAAAGCGAGATAAACTTGACGTTGCTGGATGGGGCACGGCCAAGGTCTAAGCCTTTGAGAATCGTTTCTTGGAGAGAATCGGCGTAGTGGCTATCGCGGACGGTGACACCGTGAATAAAGAGAACGTAATCCTTGGCCATGGGTCTAGCTCCTGTTTGAGTTGATGGGTTTGAGTTGATGGGTGAGTTGATGTGAAAGATGTAATCGGTGAAAGATGTAATCGGTGAAAGGAAACGGCGGATTGCGCGGGGAGGATACTCGCAACGTAGAACGGTCTATTTCGCAGATTTATCTTCCTCTTCTAGATAGAGCACCAGCTTCTTGCCGCTAGCCTTTTTCTCGGTTGCCGGGGCCTTCGATGTCTCTTGGCAGAGGGTTTCTTTGGACCACATGACAATGAGGATGACAGCGAGGAAAACGGGAGCAATGGGGACCATGATGAACTTCTCCTGAGATGCGGTGAATGGGGATGCAACAAACTAGCTTCTACTCCTCTATCGGTCCGCAACCAGGGGAGTATGCATTCAGGCTATCCCGCCTCTTTAGCGGGAGGTATCACCCCTCGGGGTACTTTCTTGGCACACTGGAAGGTGGCTTGGGGGCGAACTCGGCTGAGTTGCCTTTCATTCTTGAATCTCGTGTTTGAATCTCATGTTTGAATCTGAAGAACTCCTACACCGAATTTTTTGCGATCCACTCCCTGCGGTTGCTGATGCAGCCTATTTGTTTGGCCAGACCGTTGATAACGAAGTATCGGTTTTTCAGAAGGCTCAGGCGTTGATCGAGCATGCCCAAACCCAAACCATTCTCATTCCTGGCACGGGTCCCATGAGCGGCTACCCCGGTCAGGAAACGTGGTGCCAATCCATCGCGGCTTATGTGCCTCGGACTGCCGTGCAGCCCGTTCCCACCGATCCCACGGATAACCTGAATACATTGATTGAAGCGCAGGCGACGGTTCGTTATGCCAAGGCTCAGCGCTATCAATCCCTTCTGGTTGTTGCAGCATCGTTTCATCAGCAGCGGGCTGTTATGACCATCATTACAGTGGCCCTGAAAGAGTATCCAGCCTTGAAGGTCTACAGTGCTCCGGGCTATCCCATGGATTGGCAGGCTGAGGTGACGCATTCCCAGGGAACGGTGACGGGCAAGCGCTATGAATTGATTCAGGGGGAATTGGAACGCATCGAAAAATATGGTGCCAAGGGTGACCTAGCGACTCGGACTGCTGTCCTCGACTATCTGCGCCAACGCGATCGATAGTCGGTCCGTTGCTGACGAGCTGCCATCCCCAGAATTAGACCTCTTGCGTCAATCATCTGGCCCTCACCCCAACCCCTCTCCCAATCTTGGACGAGGGGCTTTTTGACTCCCCATCCCCCAGCATTGGGGGCAAGGGGTTGGGGAATGGGGGCGGCTGTCCGGTTCATGCAAGAGGTCTATTGAGGCTGCGCTCCGTCGGAGTCTCGTGAAACCGATCGCGCCATGCCCTGCTCCTGAAAAGCTATTTCCTGAAAAGACATATCCTGAAAAGCCATTACTCTAAAAGAGTCTCCCTGTTGCCTAGCATCGAAGCAAACGCGCTCGAGTGTCGCCGACACTTTTCCTGGGTATGCCCACCACTCCAACATCTGCTCCAACGTCCGCCCCAACGTCCACTCCAACGTCCGCTCCAACGCCCCCACTCGCCACAACACCCAGTGGCCAACTTCGTCGAGGCCATGCTAAGGCCCTACAAGAGGACCTGCTGGGCTGTGTTGAGCACTGGGCTGGCCAGGGTGACTTTCTCAAGATTTCACTGCCCCTTGTTCCCAATTACTTCATCAACCACCCCGACCTGATTCAGGAGGTGATGGTTCGCCAGTCCCGCAGTTTCCAAAAACCTGCTGGGCTGAAGTACACGGCCCGTCAATTCTTTGGCGAAAATCTGTTTACCAGTGATGGGGAGCTGTGGAAGACGTTGCGATCGACCCTGCAACCGGGCTTCAGCACCGATCGCCTACGCTCCTATAGCCACACGATGGTGGACTATTCGCGAAAAATCATGGCGGATTGGCAACCCGGACAAACCGTTGACCTCTGCGTTGCCATGGGAGAGGTGACGCTACGAACGTCCACCCGCTGCTTCTTTGGCCTGGATCTCTACAGCAGTCGTTCTGGGGAAGATCTGCTGCGGTTTACGGAGCTACTGTCTAAGCGAATGACTTCCATTCCCATCCCGGCTTGGGTTCCCATTCCCAGCAATTTGGAGATGAAGCGGATGATCCGCGATCGCGACCAGTTCTTCCTCCCCATCATCGAAGCACGTCGCCAATCCGGCGAAGATCTCGGTGATGTCATGTCGATGCTGATCCGGGCGCAGTCTGCGGATAGCACGGGACGCATCACCGATCGACAGGTCTGTAATGAGGTCAGTAATCTATTCGCGGCGGGCTATGAGCTGATTTCCTACAGCTTGGCCTTCACGTTTTACTTGCTCTCCCAGCATCCTGAGATGGAAGCACAACTGTTGGAGGAAATCGATCGCGTTTTGACGGGACGAGAAATCACCGTCGATGCTCTAGACGCAATGCCCTACCTGGAACAGGTGCTAAAGGAATCCATGCGCTTGTTGCCCGGTGTGGCAATTACGGCACGGCAGTCGATCGAGCCCGTCACCATTGGTGGATACGAGCTGCCCAAGAATAGCCTCCTGTGGATTTCTCCTTGGACACTGCATCGACGAGCGGATATTTACCCAGAGCCGCTGAAATTTGACCCCGATCGCTTTTCGCAAGCCCGCCAAGCGGAGCACCCCCTTCCGAACTTTAGTCACCTGACGTTTGCGGCTGGTCCCCGGGCCTGCATTGGTAAAGCCTTTGCCATGATGCAAATGCGGATTAATCTAGCGATGATTTTGCAGCGCTTCCGGCTGACTCCCGTGGCGGGCTACCAATTCCAACCGGCTTTCCAGTTCAACACGCGTCCAAAAAACGGGATGCCCATGGTGTTACAACTGCGT
>CALIJJ010000224.1 GCA_938017515.1 uncultured Pseudanabaenaceae cyanobacterium | reverse complement strand
ATAGCCTCCATCCGGCGCAGTTGGTCTCGGCGAATCGTCTCATAGGTATTGCCAAGGCCCGGTGCATCCCAATCCTTTCGCTCTGGGTTCCAATAGGACCAAGCACGCGCCTGCAAAATTTGCTCTTCCAACTCTCCCCCGTATTCCCTCAGCTCAGCCAATCGGTCCACATAGCCCTCCTGCCACAGGGCCGCGGCTTCGCTCTGGTTCGCCAGGTCCAAGGCATTGAGCAACTCTAGCTGCCCCATAACCAGGCCACGCTCTGCTGCCTGCCGCTGAAGCTGGTCATGGAAGCGACGCAAACGCTTCATTTGAGCGCGATCGGAAATTTCTGGGAGTTGATTCTGGGCTGCAACCTCTCGCTTTCCCGCCGTGGTGGGCTGGCGCTGCACGCCTTGGGTCAAGGAATGGGGCAAATGCTGATAGCTAAACGTGCCAAAGTTGTTGGCACCATTGCCTGGGTCGGCATGCCAGTAGTAGGCATCGGTTTTACCACCATCGGCATAGCGTGTCCCCTCGGCATTACCAATGGCCACCGCAATCGGTGATTGTTCGCCCTGGTGCCACCAGGCTTCGGGAATGACTTCGCTCGAAGGCAGCGAAGCCTTGCGCTTATCAGCGGCGCTTGGTGCTGCACTGGCCACGCTCTCCCCGACGGACTGATGCGGCGTGATAGCCCGTCCAAGACGCCTCACAGAATCGGCCAAAGCAAAAGGTGCTGAAGCAACTAAAGCCGGTTCAGTTAGCCCCAGTGAGAGGGTCACCTCCTGACGTTCCCTTTTGGGAGAAGAATGACTGGCAGCGGCGTTCCCAGAGGGACTAGCACTGTTGGAGATAATGTCATCCAACCAGCGATCATCCTCGTCATCACTCCCAGACCAAGCCCTATCCGCCTGAGACTGCGCGATCGCGCTGAAGCCCCCATCTGCCGACGAAACAACAATCTCACGAGCATCAAAAATATCCGCAGCTTCAAGATCCGCACTCGAAGCGGTAGATCCATCCTGATCGTTTAATGCGCCTGATAATGTGCCTGAATGACTGCCCCCAATCCCTGTCAACGCCACTTCAACTCCAGACGCGTCAGCACCGAGGTCGAACGAGAGCACCCCTGATTCCGCAGATCTCGCAGGAGAAGCATTGACAAGCAGAGCGCTGGCGATCGCCACACTCCCCAAACAAGAAAACAAAGGCCGCAAGCAACGCGATTCAAGTCGCTCTAAGCATTGGCCATAGCGGACCAATGCATCACGAGCAGCGATGAGCAGAGAGACGTAGGGAGAAGGGTTACAAGGAGCCATGGGAAAACGAGCTGTGGAAGGGCAAAGGATTGAGCAACCAAGAGGCCACCTCCGCCAATATAGTTCTTTTGTACTATTTAGTCCAGATTTTTTACATTGCTGTTTTATGGGCCGTTGAGGGCGTCAGGGAACCTTTATTCAGGAGGCTTCGACAAGAGGCCCGGTGAATCATGGCATTCCCATGGCAAGGCAAAGTCCTAGACTGTGCTGCCGAGGTATTTGGCCGTCGTCATCACACAGCATTTATGGAGCATTAACCCCAGTTTTTTTGGGGTCCTTTCCCCTAGGCCCCTCGGGTCCTATCCTGCAAATAGAGGCTCGGCCCAGTAAACGACTGGGGCTTAAACGTCACGAACGTTCTAGTGTCAAATCTCCAGCCCCCTCGTCCACGTATCGCCGACAAATTCAGGGAACCATGCATAGCCAATCCAGGCCTTCGGCTTCAAAACCTTCGGCTTCAAGGTCTTCGGCTTCCAGACCTTCAAACTCTAATGACAGCGACATTGTCCGTACAAACGACGACAGCCTGGCATCTTCGAGTCCGGGGGCCGAGAAAGAAGCGAGCCGCCATTCTGACCACCCCCTAGGCGAGATCCGGGGGGATACCCCCACACTCGATATCCAGGCCCTTGAAGAGACACGGGCCTGGACCGGAGCCGATGAGACATTCTTGGCTGAGCTCATCACGACCTATTTGGACGATGCCAGCCAACAGATGCTGCTCATGCGGCAAGCCCAGCAAGTGAAGAGCACCACCGCTCTGGGGGATATTGCTCACAGCCTTCGCCCTGCGAGCTCCACGATGGGTGCTGCACGCCTCGCCAGCCTGTTTCAGAAGCTTGAGGACTGGGTGAAGCGCATCGAACACCAAGGCAGTGACAGAGACCATAGCGCTTGGGCTCATATTAGCCAGCTCATTGAAGCCATTATCCTGGAGCAACAGGCCGTTGCGATCGCCCTCCGCTCCTATAAGCCCTAGCAAACACGGCCCTAGCGAACACAGCCCTAGCAAAGATCAGCTCCATTGATTAGAGCACTGGTTTGGAGGCTGGGTTGACGCATGGTGCTCTTTGTTGCTCAATGTGGTTTCCATGATCTTGCACGTTTCCATGATCTTGCCCAATGAATAGGGCGGTAGGCTTGAGAGCCATCAACTGTCAATGGGTTTCCCCAACCCCAATTTATTTGGCTAAAGAAGTCTACTGAATTGGGAAAAGTTCGTGGAACAATGTACTGACTTGATTTTGACTTTATTCCAGAGAGACGACTCCTATGAGTGGCTTGGCCGCCCCTGCCCATTGGTTACAAGCCATTATCCTTGGCATCGTGCAGGGCATTACGGAGTTTTTGCCCATTAGCAGCACAGCGCACCTCCTTATTTTCACGAAGGGGTTTGGTTGGAATGAACTCGGCGAAAAGTATTTCGTCGATGCGATTCAATTTGGCAGTGTTGTTGCTGTTCTGATCTACTTTTGGGGCGATGTACGCCAGATCTGCACCGGCAGCTGGAAGGCATTTCAGACAAAAGATTGGCAAGCAGAAGATTGGAAAATTTTCGTTGGCATCGCCATTGGCATTGTTCCAGCCCTAGCGGGTGGTTTGGCCATCAAGGTCTTTCTGCCAGAGGGTACCCTCGAAACCACCAGCATCATCGGTTTTGCGTCCATTTTGATGGCGCTGCTCATGGGTACCGCCGAAAACGTTGGCAAACGGATTCGGGGGTTTGAGGACCTAGAAATTCGCGACGGTATTCTGGTGGGTCTGGGTCAAATGATTGCCCTGATTCCGGGAGCTTCCCGTTCCGGCTCGACGTTGACCACGGCATTATTGCTGGGGTTTGAACGGGACACCGCAGCACGCTACTCCTTTTTGCTGGGTCTACCGACGTTGGCGATCGCCACCCTCTACGAATTCAAAGAAACCGCCAAACATCCCGAGTTGATTGTGCCGCTGCTGATTGGCATTGTTTCAACGTTCATCTTTTCCTACATTTCCATTGCCTGGCTGCTGAACTTTTTGAAGAAACAAAGCACCTGGGTCTTTGTTTGGTATCGCTTGGCCTTCGGAATTGCGTTGATTGTGGCTGTGATTAAAGGCATTTTGCCCGATGCAGCAACCTAGCGAGGCTCAAGTCATCAAGGCTAGAGCATCTGAATTTGCACTGAGCCTCTGAGTTTGCACGAACCTCTGAGTTTGCACAATGTTGCCCCCTGGCCTGGGCAACATTTTTTTGACCGGAGGTGCGTTTAGCGGAAACGCGCTCTACGATGGAATTTGGATTTTCCCTCTGCGCCCCACGTCCGTTCCATGCTGCAACCAGCCCTTGTCACACGCGTCATTCCTGGCTCCATTGCGGAGGAATTGGGATTTGAAGCGGGCGATCGCCTCGTCTCGATCAACGGCGAACAGCCCCGCGACCTAATCGACTATCGCTTTTTCTGCGCCGATGAGTTTTTGGAACTCGAAGTTCTGGATACGGAAGGCAAGGCTCACCAGGTCGAACTCGAAAAGGACTACGACGATGATCTGGGCCTAGAGTTTGAGAATGCACTCTTTGATGGCCTAATCCAGTGCAATAACCGCTGTCCCTTCTGCTTTATCGACCAGCAGCCCCCAGGTAAACGTGAGACGCTCTACCTCAAAGACGACGACTACCGCCTCAGTTTTCTCTATGGCTCCTACCTCACCCTGACAAATCTGTCCCAGCGTGAGTGGGACCGCATTGAGCGGCTGCGTCTTGCACCGCTATTTGTATCGGTTCACGCTACAGAACCCGACCTTCGCCGTCGTCTCCTCAAAAACGAACGCGCTGGGCAAATCCTGGATCAGCTTCAATGGTTCCAAGAGCGGCAGCTCCAGATCCATGCGCAGGTCGTCGTTTGTCCCGGCATCAACGATGGTGAACACCTACGCCGCACCCTAGAAGACCTCGCTCGCTTCCACACCGAGGAAATGCCCGCTGTCCTGTCGGCAGCGGTGGTACCCGTTGGCCTCACCCGCTTCCGCCCGGACAAAGACGAACTATCCCCCGTTTCCCCAGCGGATGCCCAACAGACCATTGATTTGGTGGAATCCATCCAGGCAGAATTCCAAGGGCGATTCGGATCGCGTTTTGCCTGGTTGGCCGATGAGTGGTTTTTAATTGCGGGCCGCGATTTGCCCAGCGCCAAAGCCTACGAAGATTATCCTCAGCTTGAAAATGGGGTGGGGTCCATTCGTTCATTTTTGGATCAATTTCAAGCCGCTGCGGATCAGCTCCCCTCCTCGGTCTCTCCCCCCCGAGCATTAACCTGGGTGGTGGGCAATGTTGTCGAAAAAGCGTTCCAGCCCCTGCAAGCGCGCCTCAATGCCGTTGAAGGTTTGAGCATCACACTCAAGGGGATTGCCAGCCACTATTGGGGCCAGTCTTTAACTGTTACTGGATTATTAACTGGGGAAGACTTAATACGTACGCTGGCAGATCAACCACTAGGAGATGCACTGCTATTGCCGTCTGTCATGCTGAAGCAAGGCGATACTTGCTTTTTGGATGACTTGACAGTAGCTGATGTCTCCCGTCAGCTCAACATCCCCATTCGCATCGCCCAGGGCATCGATGGGTTACTCAATGCCTGCTTAGACGATCCGTCATGAGGAAAACTCGATAAAGAACTTGCAAAATGCCCTGAAATTGTGCAGATCTTGCTAGATAGTCTCTGGATAATGGGTATGACTTAGAATATTTATCGGCCGAGGGCAAATTTGCCCCCGGGTCTAATTTTAGTGCTGAGCCTGATCGTCGTATTTCTACTGGATTATGAAAGCTTTTCGTTATCTTACTGCCCTCGGTCTCGGTGCTGCGGTGTCTCTCGGTGATGCCACATCCCCTCCCCCCGCCCAAGCGCAGACAGCGGATCCAGCCGAAACGACGGCGCTGGTGGCGGCCAATTTAGTACCAGAAACACAGCCAGAAGCACAACTAGAGACACAACCCGAATTGGAAGTACCGGATGGGGAACCATCTGCTCTCTCTCAGGTGGATGCAGAGGCTGCAACGGAAGTGGCTGAACAGGAAGCAGTCGCCCAGGAAGAAGAGGCGATCGCGATCGCCGTCATTGAAGTCGAGGAGCCAAGCCAAGACAGCGCTGACAGCCAAAACGCGACACTTCAAAACCCTGAACTTGAGGTCTCCCAGCAAGCAACCACTGAACTCCACACGGTTGCCGAAGCACCTGAGACTGAAACCACTGAAATAGAGAACTCGGCGGTTTCAGCATCGGTAGCAGGACTGCTGACAACAACACCGGTGATAGAACTTGCCCAGGCCATTGCTCCCGCAGAAGCTTCAGAGGAAGCCCCAGAGGTCACTGAGATCCCGGTGGAAGTCGCAGAAGTGGAAGTGGAAGTGGCAGAAGTCGCCGAAACAGTGGAAGAAGCCACAAACGAGGTAGCCCAGGCCGCTGAAGATTCGGTACCGGTGGAAGAATCAGCAGATCCCATCGAGCAAGAGTTCCTCGGTGAGCCCGCCCTTGTCCCTGAAGAAAAAATTCAGGCCGGTGGTGCTGTGGAATCAGCCCCGAAGGGCACGTCTTTGATCGATACCCAGCCAAATTTGCTGCGTCCCGTCAATGCGGATGATGTGGTGGTGGAGACTGCGGAGAACATCACGCTGGAGCAAGCGATCGAAATCGCCCGCCAAAACAGCCCCACGATTCGCATTCGACAGCTAGAGGTAGAACGTGCCGAAGCTGCTGTAGACCAGGCCAAAGCAGCCTTTTCACCTCAACTGTCTACCCAATCCGGTCTGACACAGACTGGTGCTGGGGTTCGCAGCCAGGAAATTTATGACGAAGTCAATGATGTTGCCGATCCAAATGGCAATGCAGACACGAAAACCCGCACACAGACGACGACTCTAGCCGGAAATGTGCGACTCGATTACAACATTATTCAGCCTGGTCGCCGTTCTGCAATTCGGGCAGCAACGAAGCAAAAGGAACAAGCAGAACTAACACTCAATCAGGATCTGGCTCAACTGCGGCTGGATGTGAGTACAGACTACTACGCAGTTCAGGAAGCGGATGAGCAAGTCAAAATTTCAGCGAGTGCTGTGGAGAGCGCCCTAAAGAGTTTGCAAGATGCTCAAGCGCTCGAGCGAGCTGGTGTTGGTACTCGGTTCGCAGTCCTTCAGGCAGAAGTACAGCTGGCCAACGAAGAACAAAACCGCATCAATGCTATCAGCAGCCAGAATCAAACTCGGCGCGCCCTTGCTCAACGTCTGAGTATTCCGGAGAATTTTGGTGTTGCTTCCGCAGACACGGTTCAAGCTGCAGGCCAATGGGAACGCTCTTTGGAAGACAGTATTATCCTTGCATACCAAAATCGAGTCGAGCTAGATAGTCAACTATTGAGCAGAGAGATTAGTGAGGCTCAACGCGAATCGGCACTTGCAGCCAATCGCCCTAGCCTGGGCCTCTTTGCGCAGGTTGGACCTCAGTTTAGCTTCCAGGATCAGCGCGTCAGTGATAATGATGACAGTGGTGCCAATAGCCGTACGGGAACCCGTGCTGAACAGCTAAACTACACTGTCGGTCTGCAATTTAACTGGCGCTTCTTTGATGGGGGCGGAACCAAAGCCAGTGCACGCCAGCAGGAACTCAACAAAGCGATCGCTGAAGAGCAATTCGAAAACACCCGCGATGGCATTCGCCAACAGGTCGAAAACGCCTTCTACAGCCTGCAGGCCAACTTCAACAACATCAGCACCTCCAAAAAAGGCGTGCAGCAAGCCGCCAGTGCCCTGCGCCTTGCGCGCCTGCGATTCCAAGCCGGTGTGGGAACCCAGACCGAAGTTGTAGACGCCGAGCGAGACTTGACCACAGCCCGAGGTAACGAAGTCAGCGCTATCCTCAACTACAACCGTGCCCTGGTGCAGATGCGCCGGGCCGTCGGTGAAACACTGGTTGCTCCGGCATACGAATCACCGGTTTACCAAGAGGCCAGTAACTGAATTTAGTTCGAGAACCGTAGCGTTAGAGGACAAAACGAAGTGGGAGGGTTGAGCCAGGCTCAGCCCTCTTTTTTGCGTCAATTTTTTTGCGTCAATGTAGATTTCAGACCCGGTTTATAGTGAGAGCACCATTTAAAACAGCTTTCAAAACCGATATCCCATGGAATCTTCAGATCTTTCAAATGCTCCCCCCGAACCAGCTCTCCCCAACACGACTCTCCCCGAACCGGCCATCCCTAAGCTAGGCCTCTTCACCATGCTGCGCCTCGGCATCTTCAACGCAGGGCTGGGCATCATGTCCCTGCTCACGCTGGGTGTTCTCAACCGAGTCATGATTGACGAGCTGAAGATTCCAGCTCTGACTGCCGCTGGGGCGATCGCCGTGCATCAGTTCATGGCCCCCGCCCGCATCTGGTTTGGCCAAATGTCCGATTCCAAACCTGTCCTCGGCTACCACCGCAGTGGCTATATTTGGTGCGGCATTCTCTCCGTCGCCGTCCTCGCATTC
>CALIJJ010000223.1 GCA_938017515.1 uncultured Pseudanabaenaceae cyanobacterium | reverse complement strand
TGCTAACCGTTATTTTTTTTAGTTGCGATCGCCACCACAAAGTCAAAAGAAAACCCCCAGCCGTAGCCGGGGGTTAATTGAGTCAGGGTGCATCTACCAATTAATAGTACGCAATATATCCGTGCTGTCCGGAAGCTCAAGTATAAAAAAATTGGAAACGGGAGAGAACACTTCAGTCAGCCTGCTAACCGTTATTTTTTTTAGTTGCGATCGCCACCACAAAGTCAAAAGAAAACCCCCAGCCGTAGCCGGGGGTTAATTGAGTCAGGGTGCATCTACCATCTCTCTATACGATGACTCAAGCCACTCTCCGGAATTTGCGAGAATATTGCTTGGGAAAGACTTATGAAAAGCAATTCAAATTGAATATTGGTAGCGAGAAACCTGTTTTAAGAAGATTAAATCTATCGCCCTTTCATCGAGCGAACGCCTCATCCTCCAATCTTCCTTAGCCACCCAGAAGATCAATCTCAACAAAACATAAAATTGAACAATCCAAGGACGATTCAATCCCCCTTACCACCCAAATGCTTGGGAAAATTGCCATGCAGTAACGAGAACAAAAAAAATCCCCGACCATAGTCGAGGATTTAATGAGTCAGGGTGCATCTACCAGTTATCCCTACTGAGTTATCAAACAAAATCCGGAAGTCAGAGTAAAATCTTTCGCCATCGTTACAATCACCTCATCGCCCAAAACGCACATCGCCAAAAACGCAGCGAGAACAACGCCAGCGGAGCCTCTCACCTAAGACTCAAACGAGAACAGGCTGACATGCCGTTAGTTAGACCCTAAACAAAACGATGAAATGGCAATGACATGATTAACGATCGATCGTCCCTGGAATCATGCCCCAGACGGTAAGGCAAGAAAAATCCCCAGCCGAAGCCAGGGATTTTATTGAGTCAGGGTGCATCTACCACCTACCTATACATGTGATATTTAGAACAACAGGAAGCTTGTGAAAAGAAAATATGGGTCAAAAAACCTGTAACAATAGGGATTCTGTGCAGATGCCCGGTCGGGTTGTATCCAAGGGTAGCGTTAGAGGAGAGAGGATTCATGGCACATTGGCACACCATTCCCGGCGGCATTACGGCACCAAAGGGATACCGAGCTGCTGGCATTGCAGCGGGGCTTAAGCCCTCAGGCTTGCCGGATTTGGCACTGATTACTTCAGATGTGGAGGCGATCGCCGCCGGAGTCTTCACACTTAACCAGGTGAGAGCAGGTTGTGTGGACTACTGTCGCCAACAGCTCAAGGACAAAGCCACCGCCCAAGCCATCCTCTGCAACGCTGGGCAGGCCAACGCCAGCACTGGACGCCAGGGATGGGCGAACACCGTGGAATCCGCCCAGCGAGTCGCAACGGCCCTGGAAATCCCAGAATCCTCTGTTCTGATTGCCTCCACAGGCGTTATTGGCCAGCACATCCCCATGGAGCCGATGCGTCAAGGCATTGACGATGTGGTTGCGGCACTTTCAGACCAGGGAGGCGACAAGGCAGCAGAAGCCATTGTCACCACCGATTTGGTTACCAAATCTATTGCACTCGAAATGACTTTGGGTGACGCCGATTCCAGCAACGCTCGCCCAGTGCGCATGGGCGGCATTGCGAAAGGCTCAGGCATGATTCACCCCAACATGGCCACAATGCTGGGTTTCATTACCTGCGATGCCACCGTATCCCCAGGACTTTGGCAGGAAATGCTCTCCCGAGCTGCGGACCGCAGCTTCAACCAAATCACCGTCGATGGTGACACCAGCACCAATGACTCGCTCATTGCCCTGGCCAATGGTCAATCCCGGACACCTGCCATTACGGGGCCAGGGCCTGAAGCCGATCAGCTCGAAGCAATGCTGACCGCCGTCTGTCAATATCTGGCCAAAGCCATTGCCCGAGACGGAGAGGGAGCCACCTGTTTACTAGAAATTCAGGTTTCAGGAACGGTCCAAGATGAAGAAGCTCGGGCGATCGCCCGCACCATTGCAGGCTCTGCTCTAACCAAGTCAGCCATCTTCGGCCGAGACCCGAACTGGGGACGCATTGCTGGAGCCGCAGGACGGGCAGGCGTTGTCTTTGACCAGGACAAGCTCACAATTCAAATCGGTGACATCGTGCTGATGGACCAGGGACAACCCCAAGCCTTTGACCGTCAAGCGGCCCACGACTACATCTGTCGCCAGGCTGAAGCCAGCCAGTTGCCTCAACCCCAGGCGATCGCTAGCACCGCTCAAGCCAACGAACTCCTGGCAGCCAGCCCCCCCCAGGCCGACTCGGAACTCCCCCAGTCCTTTGCACGTCCAGCCATGGAAGAGCGATGTTTGATCCATCCCGTCATCATTCGAGTGGGGGTCGGAGACGGGCCAGGTTCAGGGGTCGCCTGGGGCTGTGACCTCAGCTACGACTATGTCAAAATTAACGCCGAATACACGACCTGACGCACATGATGGCCTCCTTCCCCACTCAAACCGGTACAGTCCTGTGCGATCGCTACGTGCTTCAGAATGTCGTGCATTCCGATCACTGGAGTTGGACAATCCTGGCCCTGCGCCAAACCGATCGCCAACTCGTCATCCTCAAGATTCCTGGCCCGGGTAGCACGCAGTCCGGGGCCAGTATTGCCTTCCATGCCGCCTGGATGCAGCGGGTTTTCCAGAGTCTTTCCCAAATCCACCATCCCAATCGAGTGGCGGTTCTGGATTATCTCGAAAGTCATGGCTTACCGATTTTGGTGCAGCAGCAAGTGGCCGGAACGCCCCTCAGCCAGCGACTGGTCAAGACGCCCCTCGCTGAGCGGGAGGCCATTGCGATGATGCGTAAGATTGCGATCGCCCTCAGCGGCATTCACGGCAAAGGTCTCATCCACCGCAATGTTCGCCCTGAAACCATTATCGAGCGCACTGATCGCACCGCCCTAGGACAAACAGTCCTGACCGACTGGGGGCTTCAGCCGTCAGTTTTTCCCGCCAATCGGGCCTCCAGCTACGCCGCCCCTGAGCAGTTTCAGCCCGGTGGTCGTTTTCAGCCCGCCATCGACGTCTACGGCCTAGCCGCCACACTCTATGCCTTGGTGACGGGTCAGCCGCCGCTCCACGCTGCGCTGCGTGAAAAATCAGCGTTGATATTACCGCGCCAACTTCAGCCCGAACTCAGCGTGCCCCTGGAACGTGCCATTCTCCAGGGCATGGCCCTCAACCCCCAGGAACGCCCCCCGAGCATGGGCGCTTGGCTGGGCCTGGTGCCAGAGGTCACCATGCCACCTGTGGCCCCCCCTCGGGATTCCCGATCATCAAGGCCCATGGCAGCGCGGTCGGGCTCCCACAGCAATGCCAGCCCACCTGTCCCCCCCACCTCGACAGGTCCTGGTCGAACCGCTACAAAAGAACCAGCACCGACCATCAACATCAAGGCTTCTAAACTCCACGATTCGGATCCATCAAAGACGCCAACACTCCGGGATACATCCGCCCCTTCAGCCCCTCGCAAACCCATGAAAACGCTGGTTACGATTAGCCTTACCGCCGCTACGTTGGGTGCCCTCGGTGGCATGGTGCTGCGTGTGGCAACGCCAGAATCCGTTGCAGGCATTTCGAGCTTAGGCCGCAGCCAAAACTTCCCCGAGCTTGACTGGCCTGGGGAAGGCATTCCAGACGAAGTGCCCTTTGACGTACCGGAACCCGAACAGCGCTTTGACGCAGAAATTCGCGGCACTCCTAACGCCATTGATGCAGTGCCGCAAGAGGAAGCCCCACTGCGGGAAGTCGTTGACCCCGAAGAAGCAGAAGAAGCCCCCGTCCTCAACCCCGGCAGTAGCTGGGAGGATGGGGAGAGTGGATGGATTGAACGCGATGCGCTCGACCGGGAACGGTGGTCGCTGGAAGCTGAACAACAGCGGGCGACTGAGCGCCCCGACCCCCTCAATGAGTCCACGCCCTCCGATAATGGCTCGGGCAATAGATCGGGCAATGGCTCGGGCTGGGATAGTCCCGCCACCAACCGCGAAGATTGGAATGATGGGCGTTCTGGCGAAGATATCCCCCGAGAAAGCGATCCATCCTCCATCGATCCCTATTCCGGTGCAGCGCCAGAGCCTGTCTATGACGCTCCCCCCGTCGAGGAAACACCCTACCCAGAGGTAGCGCCGGAGCCTGTCTATGACGCTCCCCCCATCGACACCAGTCCACCCCCCACGCTGGATTGGGGTGACCCTGTGCCCCCCGCAGACGTGCCCTTTGAACCAGAGAGCAGCCCCTCACTGCCGGAAGAGTTCACGGAAGACACCACCTTCTAGTCTTGAGGTGGCATCTCCCGACATTCCTAAGCCCTGGGTTGCTTTCTCGGAATCTCTCCGTTGGAATAGATCTCTTTCGATACCGCCAAAAACTGTGGTTGGGGATTATTCTGGAAGACTAATCCGTTCATGGGGCCTCACCCTGGGTCTCATCCTGTTCCGCTAACTTATTTTCAACTCTCCATGACGAACCCAGTCCTTCAGTCTTTTCTCATCGGACGCGCCCTGGCAGAAAGCCTTAAGGAGCAAGCAGAATCGGCGATCGCCAATGCCCTCAGCGAAGTCGGAAAATTTGATGCCGAGCAACGGGAGCGGATGCGGAATTTTTCCGAAGACGTTATGACGCGAGCTCAGCAAGAGTCGGCTGGGACAACCTCAGGGGGTGCCACCGCCGCTTCGCCGGGGGATCTCCAGGAAACCATTGATGATCTCCGCGCTGAAGTTGCTCTGCTGCGTTCTAAGCTTCAGGAATACCGCAATCAGTAACCCCTCAGATTAATCCCTCAGATTCAGTCGTTCACTGCATTGATTTGCGACTGAATCTCAATTTTCAGCCTGAATTTGGGCACTCTTGCATGCTAGGTTCCCGCCTTTCCATCCGTTTCAGCCCTCTTCGCCCGAACAGATTTCCTGCATGAGTTCTGGAGTTTCCGAACGCTACCTCAAACCTGCTTCTCCGCCGGAGCTTCCCTCCTATCCGGCAGACAGTCCCAATGCCAATCAATATCGCTGGAATCGGGGCAACTATTCTTCCCAGCGACGCTTTGTTGAAATCTGGAGCTTTGTGCTTCTGCTGACGGGGCGGCTCTGGCGCGACGGCAAAGACTGGTCCTACGTGGGCGGCGTCACTGACGAGAAAAAGGCGGCCCGACGTCGGGCGATCGCCGTCTGGATGCGAGAAACCTTTCTCAACCTCGGGCCGACCTTTATCAAAGTCGGTCAGTTATTCTCCACCCGCGCCGATCTCTTTCCCATCGAATATGTCGAAGAGCTATCCAAGCTTCAGGACCGCGTCCCGGCGTTTCCCTTCTCCGATGTCCAGAAAATCGTCGAAGCAGACTTAGGCAAAGAACTGCCCACGCTTTTCGCTCACATCGAACCCATCCCTATTGCGGCAGCGAGCCTTGGCCAAGTCCACAAGGCACTGCTTCATTCCGGCGAGGAAGTCGCCATTAAGGTCCAGCGCAATGGGTTGAAGCGACTCTTTGCCATCGATCTCAAAATCCTGAGGGGGATCACACATTATTTCCAGCGCCATCCCCGCTGGGGTAAAGGGCGAGATTGGATCGGCATCTACGAAGAATGTAGTCGGATCCTCTGGGAAGAAATTGACTATCTCAACGAAGGACGCAATGCGGACAAATTCCGCCGCAACTTCCGCGAGCAGGATTGGGTCAAGGTGCCTCGGGTGTATTGGCGCTATTCCTCCCCTCGGGTTTTAACGTTGGAATATGTGCCGGGGATCAAAATTAGCCACTACGAAGCCCTAGAAGCGGCAGGGCTCGATCGCAAACTTCTGGCCCGCCAAGGCGCTGAAGCCTACCTACGGCAAATCCTCAACTACGGCCTTTTCCACGCTGATCCCCACCCCGGCAACCTCGCCGTTGCCCCCGACGGTGCGCTAATTTTTTACGACTTCGGCATGATGGGGCAAATTCGCCTCGACGTCCGTGAAAAGCTGCTGGCGACCTTCTTTGGTGTGGCCCAAAAGGATGCAGGGCAGGTGGTGAACTCTCTGATTGAGCTAGGAGCCTTAGTCCCAACGGGCGACATGGGGCCGGTGCGTCGCTCCATCCAGTACATGCTGGATCATTTCATGGACCAGCCCTTCGAAAATCAGACCGTCGACGCCATCAGCGACGATCTCTACGAAGTCGCCTACGGCCAGCCCTTCCGCTTTCCCGCCACCTTCACCTTCGTGATGCGAGCCTTTTCCACGCTGGAGGGGGTTGGCAAAGGGCTCGATCCCGAGTTTAACTTTATGGAAGTGGCAAAACCCTTTGCACTGGACATTATGACCAACGGCAACTCGCAAAATTCAGGTTTTCTCGACTCCCTCAGTCGTCAGGCGGCTCAGGTCGGCACCACGGCCTTTGGGCTACCGCGCCGCATCGAAGACACCTTGGAGAAACTGGACCAAGGCGACCTCAGAGTGCGGGTTCGATCGGTGGAAAGCGATCGGATCATGCGTCGTTTGGGCAGTATTCAGATGGGGACAAGCTATGCTGTCCTCCTGGGTGCGTTTACGGTCTCCGCATCAATTCTGTTGGTCTATGATAAGCTGCCCATTGCCGTACTCTTATACTTGGCGGCATTCGTAGCCGGCATTGCCTTTGTACGGCTGATGCTGCGCCTCAATCGTGTGGACCGTCTGTAGGCATCTGGAATCTAGAGAGGACCGCTGGCTGATGAAGCTGTTTTTCGATGGTGCAACTGATACTGGGCTAGTACGCTCGGTCAATCAGGATGCCTACTACTTGGACCCTGAGGGTCGCTTTTTTATCGTGGCAGACGGCATGGGTGGCCATGCGGGGGGCGAGGAAGCGAGCCGATTAGCCACGGATGCCATTCGTTCGCATATCGAAGGTCGCTGGAGCAGTGAAGACTCCTCGGAGGAACTGCTGAAAACATCGTTGGTGAAGGCCAATGAAGCCATCATTAGCGACCAACAGAGCAACCCCGAGCGTTCTGACATGGGTACGACGGCGGTCACTGTGATTTTTCGCCCCGCCCCAGGGGAGGCCAGCGAGGCTGCCAACGCAGAGGTTGAGACCTGGTGCGCCCACGTGGGGGATTCTCGCCTCTATCGGCTGCGGGGCGCTTCCCTGGAGCAAATCACCGAAGACCATACCTGGGTCAACAAGGCCAGTAAGCTGGGCGTCATCACCATGGATCAGGTCAAAACCCATCCCTGGCGTCATGTGTTGTCCCAATGCCTGGGACGACCCGACCTGAATGAGATCAGCGTTCAGCCCATGGAGTTTTTACTGGGCGATCGCCTTCTCCTCTGCAGCGATGGCCTCACAGAAGAAGTGTCCGATCACCTCATCGCGGAACTGCTCAAGACAACCCGGGCCTGCGAAAAGGTCACCCTGAAATTGATCGATTCAGCCAAGGATAACGGTGGTAAGGACAACATCACCGTGATCGTGATCGCCACTGACCTTCAGGATGGCGAGGCCTAGCATCTCGGTAACCGTGGCCATCGCTTGAGGGAGTCCATTTTGGTGAGTCCTGTTCAAACGCCGAGTCTGGGCAATACTGATGCTTAGGGATACAAAACGTAGCGTCTTGATTCGGCAATCTCGCTAGTAATCCCGCAATCCCAAGTGGAGAACCGGGGTTATACTAAGCTCAGTATTTTTGGACAATGTCGTCTCTCTGAGATCACATTCCGTGCACCGTGGAACTTTCCTGCAAAAGCGAATATGCTCTCCTCGCGCTTCTAGAGTTAGCAGCCCAGTTCAACTGTGGTGAACCGCTCCAGATTCGTCAGATCGCGAAGAGACAGGAAATCCCCGATCGCTATCTCGAACAACTCCTGGCAACGCTGCGCCGTTCCGGCATTGTTCGGAGCCAGCGGGGTGCCAAGGGGGGGTACCTGCTGACGCGGGAACCCTGGAAGATCACGCTTCTGGAAATCGTTTCCTGTATTGAGGGCTTGGACAAACGCCAAGCCGAGGTGAACAGCGCCCCGCGTACCGTTGAAGGCAATGTGGTACTCGATATTTGGCAAGAGGCTCGGGAAGCCAGCGAAACCATTTTAAAGAGCTACACGCTGCAAGACTTGGCCGATCGCCGCGATGCCCAGCGTCAGCTCGACCTGATGTATTACATCTAACGTCAATCCCCCTTGAGGATTGGAGTTAGCGTTTACCATTAGAATCTAGGGTCTCCCATGGGCCGTCCAGAGCAGGATTGTTCGGTCAACCAACCCAGCAGGCCCCCCAAAAAAGCAAGGATCAGGGACAGGGATTTAACTATGCGGATTGCTGAAAACATTACGCAGCTCATTGGACATACGCCGTTGGTGCGGCTGAATCGTATCCCTGCCGCAGAAGGCTGTGTGGCCCAGCTCGTTGTCAAGCTTGAGAGTATGAATCCTTCGGCGTCGGTGAAGGATCGCATTGGCATCAATATGATCGAGCAGGCCGAGCGCGAGGGTCTGATTACACCGGGAAAAACAACGCTGGTCGAACCCACGTCGGGCAACACCGGGATTGCCCTGGCCATGGCAGCAGCAGCCAAGGGGTATCGCCTGATTCTGACCATGCCGGACACCATGAGTGCCGAACGGCGAGCCATGCTGCAGGCCTATGGTGCCGAGCTGGA
This sequence comes from uncultured Pseudanabaenaceae cyanobacterium, assembly GCA_938017515.1. Taxonomy (GTDB): domain Bacteria; phylum Cyanobacteriota; class Cyanobacteriia; order PCC-9006; family JAAUQQ01; genus JAAUOP01. Next base: position 24,938 of record CALIJJ010000223.1, on the reverse strand, counting down.
ATTGACGCCGGGGATGGCGGGGATGGCAGGCTGCATCCAACGCTCCCAGGAGTTGGTTGAGCAGTATGGGGACGCATACATGCTCCAGCAGTTTCAGAATCCGGCCAACCCGCAGATGCACCGGGATACAACGGCTGAGGAGATTTGGCAGGATACGGATGGTCAGGTGGATTTTTTGGTGGCGGGGGTTGGAACGGGGGGCACAATCACCGGCGTAACGGAAGTGCTGAAGGCGCGCAAGCCTGGTTTTAAGGCGATCGCGGTAGAACCCACCAGCAGCCCCGTCCTCTCCGGAGGGCGACCTGGCCCTCACAAAATCCAAGGCATTGGTGCGGGCTTTATTCCGGCGGTGTTGAAGAAGGAGCTGATTGACGAAGTGCTGACGGTGACCGATGACCAGGCGATCGCCTACGGTCGTCGCTTGGCTCGGGAGGAAGGACTTCTGTCAGGCATTTCGACCGGGGCGGCGCTGTATGCAGCCATCGAAGTCGGTAAACGACCCGAGAACCGGGACAAGTTAATTGTGGTAATTCAGCCAAGTTTTGGTGAGCGCTATTTGAGCACGCCGTTATTCCAAGAACCCTCGGTGGTGGCGGAAACAGCACGGAATTAGCCGGGGGAGAACGGGGGATATGCAGAACTATTATTTGCTGCGATCGCGTCAGAACGGCGAGTATGTTGCAGCGCGTCAGCCAGGAAAAACCGAGGATGCACCAACCCAGCGGTATGTGTTGATTTTTCAACAGGACCATGAGGCGCTCAGCTACCTCAATGCCCATGCGGCGGATGTGAGCGATCGCTTTGCCGTGGAGATGAATTCGCTCAAACAGTTGAAAACGTCACTGGAACGGTTGGGCTTTGCGGGGGTCGGACTGGTCTCCGATCCCCTCGTTCCCCAGGTTGATTTCATGGAGCGCCGCCTGCTGTAACCAGGTCTGTTGAAACCAGGTCTGTTGAAACCAAGTCTGTTATCACCAGGTCTGTTGTCGCCTACACCGTAGCTCCCACGATCGCCTCAATACAATCCTCCACCGGCTTCCGCTCCGCCATGGCAGCCTTCAGCGCCTCATAACCATCGTCATTGCGTTCGATCATCTGCTTCGCCTGAAACGCAGCCCAACGCTCCTTTTGCTCCAGCATCTGCGGTGAATACTTCAGTTCGTTCAGCAACCCCCGCAGCTTCATCACATCATCCACGCCCCCTTCCACATCCCCAAAGGCCATCTGCTCCGCCGCGCCCCCGGCCATCCAAACCTGGCAATAGCGCTCCACAATGTCACTTCCAATGACCCCTTCTTCGAGCTGAGCCTGGATGCGCTGGTCATCAAACCGGACTCCGCCCGCCGCCTGGTTGCCCTGCTGACGCGCCTCCCAGGCCGTCAGCGCATAGCCCGTCACCGGGACCCCAAGCAAATAAGCCACCAAAAAATGACCCGCCTCGTGGTGCAGCACCCGTTGACGATGCTCCTCCGACCACTGGGCGAAGTAATCCACCAGCAGGTTACCCCCCTGGCCACTCCAGGCAAAGCGATCCACCGTCGCCAGACCCAGCAGGCCAAACGTCGCCGTCGCCGGAAAAAACGGCGAAATATCCAGCATGGGGCTAAGCAACGATGTGATGGTGAGGGTGAAAATGGCGATCGCCAGCAAATTCAGACTCGTTTGGCTCATGATCACCCTAAATAAATGAATGGAAGATGGGTTACACCTTCCATTGTGCCTGTTTTTCTGGTTCTAGCTACGTCCCTTATGGAACGTCTCCAGACTCTCCTGATTGCCTACAAAACGCCAGTGCCAAGGCTCATAGCTAACCCCCTGGGCATTCCCCTTCGGGAAAGACAACTCAAAACTGTAGTAGCCCGCATTCTGCTCTAGCCACTGGAACGCCCGAGTATTCTCAAAACTTTCGCTCAAATTGGCCCCCCCCGCATCAGCGTCCCCCAGATCCACGGCATACCCCGTGTGGTGCTCACTGTGCCCTGGAGGCGCACTGACCTTCGCCCGCTCGGCAGCGGTTTGCCCCCGCTCACCCTTCACTTCAAAAAACAAATACTTCTGATCTTCCTTGGACCGAAATCCAGACACCGGAACCAAACGCACGCCATCCGCTCGGGCAGCACTTTCCATGGAGCGATAGGCCGTCGCCGCTGCCTCCGCCATCTCGATCCCCGGCGCGATGGACACCAGCGCATCCCGCGAGACTTCCTCAAAGGGATAGTGGCCCAGAATGTCGGTCGCTTCAACGGAGTCCGCTCCCGTCGCCACCGCCTCAGTGGGAGACAACATCGAAGCATCGGGCTCCGTTAGGGCTGGGGGATCCACAATCGTCGCGACGGGCTCTGCGGACCTGATTTTGGCCATCGGCAGCGTCGCGGCGATCGCGCCAGCCAGCAGGCCCACGACACCGGCAGAAATCCCGGCAATCCAAAAGATGCGTCGCTGGTAAGCAGGCTTTTTCAGGACAGGCGTGTCCCTGACGGCGACGGGAATATCGTCGAAATCGTCCATGAGAGGGGTGCGAGACGGAGAAGAGTTCAAGCTAATTTAGGCTAGTGGCTATCTTAACCGACGATATTAGCCCATTCTTGCCGCAATGCCAGGGGGACCAGTCTGCTAAAGACGATGGTTCTTATCCCAGTTTTCAGTTGCAGCCGGATCACCCACACGTTTGAGGGCCTTGGAAACCTGAGCCTCCGGCGGGCGACCGGGCACATGACCCCTCACCCCCAGTGCTTTCTTGAGGGCGGGGATGACGGTATACCACGTTAGATCATCGCGGCCCAGCAGTCGCATGATTTGCTTCAGAGCCGTCTCTGCCAGCGGACTGGATTCCGACGAGAGCTGGGTGACTTCCCGCAGCGGGTCGCGCTGAACCGCCGCAATGCCCTGGCGTACAGCAATCATGACGGTTTCTCGGAGTTCATTCTGGCCGCGATCCCACTGCTTTTCCCAGCCCTTCTCACTCGTGACATACATGGGAGGCAGGTGGTTCAGCGCATAGGCCTTGATCTGGGAGACCTGCACAAACGCCTGCTGCTTCTGGGAGAGTTTTTGGACCTGCTGAACCACTTCCATCATGACCAACGTTTCCATGACGTTCTTCGGCTCAGGTCCCAGGGGCATCTCTAGCCCCTCTAAAAGGGAATTGCCATCCTTATGGGGTCCTTCTTGTCCGTAGGGATTAAACCAAGAATGGGGGGGCTGAATTTTTTCGTTCATCATCACGGCGATGCATCTCCTGGTTTCAATCTGCTTTGCCCTGAACCAAAGCAGCATTCAGCATGACGAACTCAAACAGTCCTGGGTTGATGCCACACAAGACAACAACCTAGGGAGCAGAGAATCGATACGTTTAGAGTGCCACTCCCCTCAGGGAAAGTAACCTCGCAACAAGAGATACAACACCAAATCAGCTTTTCCAGAAATGGAAGCCAAATTCAGTCAATTTAACGCTGCCCCTGCGGTCAATCCAGAGGCGCTGGCCTTGGCAAATAAGGCGTTCAGGACAAATAAGACGTTCAGGCTTGATCGCGATCGCCCCTACTCCATCGGTTCGTTGGCCTGTTGAGTCGCCAAGGCCCCAGGGGTGGTGCGTTCGTAAGGCTCAAAGGGCTGGTGAATCCAAGGATTGTCAGGCAAATAGTCAACGTAGTAGTCCGGTTTGATCACGGAACAATCCTTGTACCAGAGCACGGCAGTTCGTGCTTCTTCTAAATAAAAACCGTATTTCCGATCGAGCCAGACTAAACTTTTTTGCAGCGTAATCCCTGAATCAACCAGATCATCAACCACCAACGTTCGGCTGCCTAAATTAGCCGTGGTCATGGCCAAATCCTGGGAAAAGGTAATGGACCCCCGAGTTTGATTCTTCTCGCCGCCGTAGGATGACACCGATAAAATCGCCAGGGGTTGGTCGAAAAGTCGGGCCAGAATGTCGCCTACGCGTAGTCCGCCCTTGGCTAGGCAAACAATCTGATTAAATTCCCATTCGGATTGGTGAATGGCGATCGCCAGCTGCTCGATCTTGTGATGGTAGTCAGCCCAGCTGATATAGAGGTCGGAGGTCATACCTAAAACTCAGTTTTAATCTCGTCGTACTTAGCCCGAACCGCCTGGATATCCTGCCAGGTCTGCCACTTGGGCTTGCCCGGTTCGCGGGAGGGGTTACGTAGTAGGTAAGCCGGGTGGAGCATGGGCATACAGAGCTTGCCTTGCCACTCCAGCCACTGGCCCCGGATCTTGGTGATGCCACGCTTATCACCGAGCAATCCTTGGACGGACGTGGCACCCATCAGCAAAATAATTTTGGGGTCCTGGATACGAATTTGCTCTTGCAAATAGGGCATACAGGCTTTCATCTCCTTGTCCGTTGGCTTGCGGTTGCTGGGAGGACGGCATTTGACAATGTTGGCAATGTAAACCTCAGCTTCGTCCAGCTTGACCGCCGCCAAAATCTTGTCGAGGAGCTGGCCCGCCTTGCCCACAAAGGGAAGACCCGTTTCGTCTTCGTTTTGCCCTGGCCCTTCACCAATCACGAGAATTTCGGCATTGGGATTGCCACGACCAATGACAGCATTGGTGCGCGTTGCCCCCAGACCACAACGCTGGCAGTTATTGCAGGGAGCCTTGAACTCTTCCATGGAGCCATAGGTGCCCGGGGGAATCGGAATGGCGGCATTCGTTGGGATTTGGGCTGGGTCAAAGTCCTCAGAGGCAGCGTTGGCCGCTGCGGAAACGTTGAAGAGATCGATTTGATCAGCCATGCGGATAGATCGATGGTTTGGAACAGCGGAGGAAACAGGCCATAAAATGCAGGCCATAAAACGTAAGCCGTAAAACGCAGGCCCTAAAACGCCAGCGGTAGAACGTTAGTTTCGCTGAGCCGATCTTATCAGCGGTGCTGTCATCGCCCCTCCGCACTGTAAGGCTTCTTCAGGTTACGAAACTATCCCGTGATATTCAGCTTCGGCAGATAGGGGCGGATATCTCGGTAGCTGCGGGCAATGTCTCGCAGGCGCTGATTTTCAGCTTCGGTTCGATCCGGCAGTGAGGCCAGTTCAAAGTAGCGTTGCAGCATTTGAAAATTTTGGTAGTCCCGCAGTGTCTCGTTAAGGACATCGAAGGTGGTGCGGTCTGAATTATCAGCATCCGATCGCATTCGGGTCAGCAGGGTGGCCAGTTGCTGGGTCTGCAAAAATTCCGCACTTTGCGATCGCCCCGGTGTAATCGCAAACGTTGCATAGGAAACATCCGCCGGTTTATCCTCCATCGTCCACAGGGTGCCACTGTCATCCATTTTGAGCGCATTGCCATACTGGGCCTCGGCAAAGACGACGTAGACCCCCACCTGCAATGGTGCCCGTCCTCGGGTCATCTGCTCCGGTGGATAGAGGGCAAAGGGAACCCGAATCACTTCCTTATCCCGCTGCAACCGGGTAAAGATTTTGTTGATGGCCTGCACGACACTGATGAACGGAAAGACGTAGGGCACCATGACCGGAAATGCAGCTCCGGCCTGACCCACCAGTCCTCGGAAGGCATTGATGGTGGCTTGGCGCTCGCGATCGTCGGTATCGACTTCAGTGATGTTGATTTCGAGCCAGAGGCGTTCCTGGCCGCTGTATTCATCAACGATGAGAACATTATTGGCAAACAGATCACTAATGATATTGCCGGGGCGAATGTCTTCTTCGTAGAAGTGGACCCGTTCGACCAGGGGAGCCCCCCCCAGGGCAGATTTGGTTGCGATCAACAGATCATTCCCCCCCTGAAAGTAATGCTCCAGGTCCTCTGCCACCCGCCCGCTAATGATAGACACCGTAAAGGGTTGGACGGGCTCAATGAGCTGGGAGTCGTCGTAGAGTCGGTAGGGGGAGAGTAAGTATTTGTGACCGGGGAGGGCAAGCCAAACTTTGCTTTTGAGCGGGGTAGGCATGGTTGGGGCAGCGGAAAGGAAGCGAGGGGCAGTGCCACCGTCGATTGTGCTGACCGTATCTAGCTTGGGCAAGGGGGGAGCGTAATGGAGGAGAGATGGGCGATCGCCCCTCCCTCAAGGTAATGAAATCCTAAGAACTCCCCCGATCTCTAGTGACGCTCGTTAGGCTGGGATCAAGATAATTCAAGTGATCCCCATGACATCGCTGCTGTCTGATGCCAACCTCCGCCTCGATGAAGCACTCAAGCATGTGCAACTTTCGGAGGATGCCATTTTGCGGTTGCGATCGCCCAAAGCCAGTCTCAGCGTCTCCATTCCCCTGCGCCGCGACGACGGCTCCCTACAAATCTTCCAGGGCTACCGCGTCCGCTACGACGACACCCGTGGACCCACCAAAGGCGGCGTCCGCTTCCATCCCAATGTTTCCATCGACGAAGTTCAGTCGCTGTCCTTTTGGATGACCTTCAAATGTGCGGTGCTCGACCTGCCCTACGGCGGCGGCAAAGGCGGCATCACCGTGAATCCGAAGGAACTCTCGCGAATGGAGCTGGAGCGGTTGAGTCGGGGATATGTGGATGCGATCGCCGACTTCATCGGCCCCGATCGCGACATCCTCGCCCCCGATGTCTACACCAACGCCATGATCATGAGCTGGATGATGGACCAGTACAGCATCATCCAACGCAAATTCTCCCCCGCCGTCGTCACCGGCAAACCCATTGCGGTAGGCGGTAGCCAGGGTCGGGATACCGCCACGGCGATGGGAGCCTTTTTTACGATTCAAACCCTGATGCCCAAGTTCGATCGCGAGCCAAGCCAAACCCGAGTGGCGATTCAGGGATTTGGTAATGCGGGGGCAACCCTCGCCCAGCTTTTGTTCGATGCGGGTTATGTCGTCGTGGCGGTAAGTGACTCGAAGGGCGGGATCTATGCCCCCCAAGGACTGGATATTCCCAGCGTGCGATCGCACAAAAACGCCACCCGCACCATGAAAGCGGTTTATTGCGAAGGCAGCGTCTGCAACTTAGTTGACCACAAAACCATTACCAATGCAGAACTGCTAGAACTCGATGTAGACATCCTGGTCCCAGCAGCCTTAGAAAATCAAATTACGGCGGAGAATGCCCCTCGCATCAAAGCCCCACTCATTTTTGAGGTGGCGAATGGGCCGATCGCAGCGGCAGCCGATCCCATTCTCAAGGACAAGGGCTGCTACGTTTTCCCCGACATTCTCGTCAATGCTGGAGGTGTCACCGTCAGCTACTTTGAATGGGTACAAAATCGTAACGGACTGTATTGGAGTGCAGAAGAAGTCAATCAACAACTCCAACAAAGAATGGTGCGAGAGACCGAGGCGGTTTGGAAAATTTCCCAATCCCGTGACCTCTCCCCTCGCACCGCTGCCTACGTCCATGCCCTAGAGCGCCTCGGCGAAACCATCGAAGCTAAGGGCACACGCGACTACTATCAAGCAGGCTGATAGAAACTAGGCTTTGCTGGCTAGCACCTTGATTTTCTGAACCAACGCACTCTTGAGCTGTTCATAATCCGTTGCAGTGCCAGAGGAAGGCTTCGGGAAGAAGTCCAACGCACCGGCCTGCATTAGGTTGAAAATGTTGTCCACTTCCGAAGGACCGACCATGTTGCTCACAACCAGAATGGGGCGAGGATACTTGGTCATCACTTCCTTCGTGAACTCTAGACCGTCCATGTTCGGCATCTGGAGGTCGGTGCAGATGACATCGGGCTGAGAGCGCTCGATCACCTGGAGACCTGTCGCACCATCGCGAGCTGTGCCGACCACTTCAACTTCATCAGAAGAGTTAAGCAGACGCTCCAAAATTTCTAGAGCCACTGCAGAATCTTCGACGAGAGCAACTTTAATTGGAGCACTCATGATTGAATCAAACCTCGTAATGTATCGAGCAGTAAATTTTGGTCAAAATCACCCTTGGAGAGATAGGCATTAGCGCCTGCATCTCGACCTCGTTGGCGATCAGCTTCGGTTGCTAGGGTTGTCACAAGGACAAATGGCAACGCATCATATTCAGGGTGTTCACGAACCTTAGCCGCTAGTTCCAGGCCCGTTAAGTTGGGCATTTCAACATCAGAAACAATGGCAGCAAAAGGCTGCTCCTGGGCTCTGAGTGTATTGTACCCATCGAGACCATCTACAGTCGCAGTGACCTCATATCCCGCACCTTCTAAAATTCGCTTCACCTGGGTACGAATTGGAATGGAGTCCTCAACTAAAAGAATGCGGGGTTGATGTTTCTCAACTGCATCTATTTGGTCCAAGACATCGCTAATGCCTTTCTGTTTCAGCGCTGTTTTTATCAAGTCTTGGGGATTTAAGACCAAACAAATTTCCCCATTGCCCAAAATCGTGCTGCCTGAAATATTGCGGACACGTTGGAGAATTTTACTGGGGGCTTTGAGGACAATTTCCTGTTGTTCAGTCAGATTATCGACAAATAGTCCCAGCTTCTTAGAACCAACATTGAGAACAATACAAGACAAGGTCGAAGAGATCTGGCTGGCTTCTTGGGCAACGGTGGGCAGTGACGTGGGTAGCTCCAACAATTCACTCAACCAGGTGACAGAAATAGGTTCGCCACCAATGGTTGCGGTGAGATTTCCCTTAATCGTAAAGAGGTCTTCTCGATTCAGCATCAGCATGCGATCGACCGATTCAATCGGAATCGCGTAGGATGCCTGATGCAACGTCAAAATAATGGCCTCTGTGGTGGCCAAAGTGGGATTCATGGTCAGACGAAACTGACATCCCTGCCCCCAATTTGAGTTGACACTAATCGACCCCTTCAACCGTTCAATATTGGTGCGGACGACATCGAGACCCACGCCCCGTCCAGAGATTTCACTGACCTCATCTCTGGTGGAAAAACCGGGCTGGAAAATTAGGGTCTGCACCTGCTGAAGATCCATCTTTTCGAGGGCAGCTTCATCACAAACACCCCGACTCAGAGCCGTCTGCTTGATCTTTTCAAGATTGAGACCACGACCATCATCAACAAGATCGACGATGACGCTACTGCCGCTGCGATAGCCCCGCAACGTCAGGGTTGCAGTGGGAGACTTCCCTGCAGCCATGCGTTCCGCCATGGTCTCGATACCGTGGTCCACAGCATTGCGCAGGAGGTGGCTCAGGGGATCTTTGATTTCTTCAATGATGCGCTTATCGACTTGGGTGTCGCCGCCTTCAATGATGAACTCAATGGTTTTTCCCTGCTGCATGGACAGGTCTCGCACCATGCGTCGGAACATACCGAAGACCTTAGACAAGGGAAGCATGCGCAGATTGCGAACCCCCGCTTCCACGTTGCCAGCCACCACACTTAATCGGGCACCATCTTCGCTGGTCTGCCGACGAAATTGCTGAACGTAGTCACCGAGTTGCTCAATGCGTTTTTGATTACGCCCATAAAATTCCTGGAGCGACTCCGCAACATCACTGGGGAGCTGCTCCTGGGTCTTACTAAAGTTGAGTTGGTTCACAAAGGCTTCGCGGGCCCAAGCTTCCCAAAAGTCTAGGAGTTCAGTGACACTGCCTCCCCAGTCACCAATCCGTCGCTGGGCGACGGCCAGTTCACTCACTTGAGTAATCAGGGAATCCAACTTGCTGGATTCTACGCGGATGGTTTCAGCAGTGGTGGAAACAGGCTGGGGTGAGTTTGGCTTGGCCGTTGGAGATTCCGGTGGGGTTGGAGCCTTGGCCTTCTGTATCTTCGTGGCAGCACTCGAAACAAAGGGAGGCTCGACCGTCGGATCACCAGTGGGTGAGGCAACCGATTGCATCTCACGCTGGGTCGCAGCGATCGCCGCCGCAAACTCATCCATGGCAGATTTGGCCACCGGATCCGCAGCAACAGGCGCAGCAGGCACAGACTCCGCCGAAACAGCCGTCGCATCAGCAACCAGCAGCTCCGTCTCAGCCTGAGAAGCAGGTATATCAGCCCCCAGCAACAGCGTCATCACCTGGAATACGTTAACGGTGCAAGCATCCCCGGTCACCGCACTGTGGGCAATCTGGCGAATCGCATCGAGGGCCTGATACAGGCGATCGCACAAGGCAGCATCAATCCTCCGCTGCCCCTGATTAACCTCCTGCAAAAGGGTTTCCAGCTCGTGGGTTAGGCTTTCCGCATCCTTGACCCCCAACATACGGGAATCACCTTTGAGGGAATGAGCCTCCCGTAGCAGATCCTTCATCTGGCTGCGATCATCCGGCTGCTGCTCAAGCTGCAGCAAACCCGTTTGAAGATTATCGAGGTGCTCCGTGCTAGCAACCTCATAGAGACTGCGCAGCTCGTCATCTTCAATGAAGTAAGAGACGGGACCTTCCGAGAAGGGAATCGTCTCTAGATCAGCTTCCGTCAGCTCATCGTCCGGTGAGGCGGTGGGCGGCACCCAGTCCTGCTGCATTGCAGCAACAACCTCTGCGGGCATCCCCTGCATCGGCAGCGTTGCCGTCGCAGTCGCCTCAGTGGCTCTCACCTCAGTGCCATTCAGCTCAGCAAGATTAAACTCAGCAGCAGCGTCTTCAGAGGTGAAGGGTTCCACCAAGGACGCTGCGCTGTCAGCCTCTTCTGCCTGGCGCAACAGGGCCACAGCAGCGGCAAAAGCAGCCACATCCTCGGAGTCCGTCTGAAGATTATCTGCAGCCTCCGACAGTGAGGCAGCCTCAACAGCCGCTTCTTCCAGCGCAGCACTTTGGAGCCCCGCTTGCTCGGCCATCACTTGCTCAGCCATCACTTGCTCGGCCACGGCTGATTCTGGCACAGCCGAGTCGAGCACAGCCGAGTCGAGCACAACCGAATCGAACGCAACGGGTTCGAGCACCACTTGCCCAAGAACCGCAGGCTCGGCCACAGCCACATCCGCTGCATTTGCCTCCCCTCCCCTCAACAGGGCCATGACCGCAAACGTATCAACGGTAATGGGTTCCCCGGTCACCGCACTCCGTGCAATTTGACGAATGGCATCGACCCCTTGGTAGAGCCGTTGGCAAAGCTCTGGGGTTAGGGGTTGTCCCTGCTCAATGCCCTGCAAGCGTGACTCCAGTTCATGGGTCAGCGTTTCAGCATCCTCCACGCCCAGCATCCGAGAATCACCCTTGAGCGAGTGGGCTTCCCGCAACAAATCCTTCATGATACTGAGATCAGTCGGATCATTTTCCAGGTTCAGAATCCCTGCTTCTAAATTGTCAATATGCTCGGCGCTGGCGGCTTCATAAAGGTCGCGCAGCTCCTTATCTTCGATCAACATGAGACTGCCCAGGTGAGAGTGCAAACATCAGCGTTCAAAACCACAGTTCTAAAGGTCTAAATCGCAGGATTAAGCTGCAGGATTAAACTGCAGAATTAAACCGCCATGCTCAACTCTTTGGACAGGTTATCCAATTCGTCAGAAGACTTCTTCACCTTCGCAGTAGACGTGGAGGCTTCTTGAGCACCGAGGTTAATCGCGTTCATGGCAGAGACAGACTGCTGCACTGTCACGGCCTGCAATTTCGCCGCATCCGCCATCTGCTCATTCGTGCGCGAAACCGTTTCCATCGCGCTACGAATTTCGTTAAACGCTTGGTTCGTTGCGTCAGCAAGTTCCAGACTCTTCGCAGCGTTCTTCGTACCTTCATCAGTCACCATAATGGTGCTGTTAATGGAGGTCTGAATGTCGCCAATCAGGGTGTTGATCTTGTCGGCAGAACGACCCGACTGGTCAGCCAGTTTACGAATCTCGCCCGCAACCACCGCGAAGCCCTTGCCCTGTTCACCCGCTCGGGCCGCCTCAACCGCCGCGTTTAGCGCCAACATGTTCGTTTGGTCGGCCACGTCAGACACCAGGTTCGAAATCGACTGAATCTGAGCGGTTTGCTCACTCAGTTGGACAATCTGCTTAGCGATGTCCTCCACCTGCTCCTTCAGGCTGGTCATGCCTGTGGTCGTTTTTTCCACCGTTTCAGCACCCGTCAGCGCTGTCTCCAGGGCAGCTTGGGCAGACTTGGCAGAAGCCAGAGCCTGGGCCGCCGTTTGCATCGTCTTGCTCCCCAAGTCTTCCATACCCTGGGTGGTGGACTTCACGGAGCTGGTCTGGTCCAGAATGATTTTTTCCTGGAGCTTCATGGTCTCCGCAATATCAGTGGAACGACCCTGCACTGTGTCCACCGAGCCCTGGAGATATTTAGAAGCTTTTTGGACGGTGTAACCCACAAAGCCCAGAATCACAAGGTTCATCAGCAAGACGAGAAGGATATAGAGTTTCTCGTTGGAAATGTCCTTCTCTGCGATTTTCTGGGAGGTCAGTGTGGCTGCATTCGCTAGCTCAAAGAAAGATTCACTTTTACGAATTACCGCTGACTCTGTCGCGTTCCCGGCACGATAGTCTCGAACCAAGTTCTTCAGACTCTTCCATTGCTTCTCAACCTCCCGCATTTGCTCAAGATAAGCTGCATCTCTAGTTCTCGGAATTCCGAGTTCTTTATCACCCGTCAGCAAAGCTTCAATGATCGTATCAATTTTCTTTTCTACTTGAGTACTACGCTGGTCCTGCAGTTCTAGCTTGACCCAGCGCTGGGAACCGCCTCGAACAAGACCCGTATTGTTTACAACAATCGCATCCTGCGCAGCCGCCTGGGTGGCTAACTCTAGGGCGATAGTACTAGAAAGCGCAAAAGCAGTGAGGACACCGACGGCGTACTTCAACTGGGTCGTAATTTTCATGATGAACTCCTTGGGAACAATGGTGGTTTATAAGGGACAGTTCGAACAGCTAAGTCGAAAAAAATTTGAATCCGGTCAATCAAAGCAGTAACAACAGATCGGCAACAACCAAGCGCCGTTTAACCGCTTAGACCGTTTCATTAACCACTAGATTTTCAGTGGCCAATAGTTTGGGAAAATCTAGAATGCTCAACATCATTTCCTCGTGGGTCGCAATCCCAGAGAAGTAATCCTGGCGAGCCGAAGTGGTTGCAACTGGAACAGGGGCAATACTATCGGGAGACACATAAACAATGTCGAGGAGACGATCCACCGGAATCCCGGCCACGACCCCATCCACATCGACAACGATCGCCTTCTGCTGTTCTGTCTGCTGTTCTGACTGGGATGACTCCGACGGTGCATCCAGTGCAGCATCAGCCGTTTCTGGGGAGAAAGTATCGGCTGAAGAAACATTCAGCGCCGAACGAATATCAATCAGCGTCATCACCTCACCGCGAAGGTTCATGTTGCCAATGATGTGACTGGGACAACAGGGAACCGGGGTCACGTTGGAAACTTGAATAAACTCACGGACGGTGTCGAGGTCGAGGCCGAAGTATTCCTCACCCAGACGCATGACGGCGATCGATCGCAGATTGCTATCTTCATCGTCATCTAGGGTCTCGTGCAACACCGCGGTCCGTTGCCGCAAAATCTCACGATCACCCGACGTCATCGTGGGGCAATACCGCTCAAAAAAATCAACCGGCTGATGGCCAGTTGTCTGACGAGCAACGGCGCTAGAGTCAGACGATAATTCACCGTCCTCAGGGCTTTGCTCCGCAGTCACCTGGGCGATCGCATCCGCTTCCCGAATCAGCGTTTCGGGATTGAGCAACATGATCATCTGCTCGTCAACCGTCGCAATTCCTGCCAGAAAGACATCTTTAACCGGCATGTCTCGCTCTAGCGAAAACCCGAGCTGAATTGCCGAAGTCTCAATCGCACTGACATCTTCTACCCCTTGGACCACCATGCCCACGGTGAGCCCCTGGGACTCAACCACAATCAAACTATCGCTGACGCGGCAGTTAGGAGCCATTTGACCAAATCGCTGGGCCAAATGCATCACCGGCAGGACTTGGCCGCGATAGTTGAGAATACCGATCACATCGGCGGGCATATTCGTTGCGGGCATTAGGGCTGGCAACTTCAAGACTTCTCGCACCTGCCGTGCAGCAATGGCATAGCGTAAGTCTTGAACCTTGAAGATCAAGAACGATTGGTTATCCATGGTTAAGGATGTAGAGGGTAGGAATAAGAGGCTGTGACTTACTTCAAGGAGTAGGTCGTATCGGCATTCGCTGCCCCAGAAGAAGAAGAGGTTGAGCCTGAGCCTTGAACGTTGGTGTATTGATGGAGAATTTCAACCAACCGGCTGGGTTCCACAGACTTATTGATGTAGAGGGTTGAGCCTGCAATTTGTCCTCTGACCTTGTTCACCAATCCTTCGTTGGCGGTCAACATGATGATGGGCAATTCCTTAAACTTGGGGATGCTACGAACAGCCTTACAGAATTCGAGTCCATCCACTCCCGGCATATTGACATCGAGGAAAACCAGCTCGATTTCGCTGTTGCTATTCAACAACTTCAAGGCATCCATGGCACTATTGGCCAGGAGCATATTGCAATACGCATCGAGCGATCGCTTCAACATTTTCTGAGCAATGGGACTATCGTCCACACTCAGAACCGTGGGCTGTGATGATGACGCGACAGACGACGCCACAGACGATGGTGCGACAGACGATGGCGCGACAGACGGCGAAGCCACAGACGGCGTCAGCGGAGCTGAGGTCTCCGAAACCGTTGACGGCACCTGTATTTTGGCCGCAACGGGAGAAGCCACCACAGGATCCTGAGACGGAGCCGCAGTTTCGCTCGGTAGTCCAGCCATGAGCGACGACCAGTTCAGCGCATGTCCGTCATGGCCGAAGCAAATATCGATACTGTCGCCAGGGGTCTGAGCAAGCATCCCAGACGTCGCCACAATCTCTTGGATCACCGCTTGGGTTTGGTTGTGAACCACCGTTTCAACCTGTTCCCAAGTCACCACCTTGGTCGCCACAAAACGGGTGAGAAACTCACGCATTGACCCCGGATTGTCACATTGCTCCTGACAGAGCTTAGTGGCAGTCGGCATGAGGGGATGGTTCAGTTGCTGCATCAATAAATCTGACAAACGAGCAACATTGGGCAGGGCCACGTCACCGTAGGTAATCTCCCCAAGACGGAAGATCAGAAAGTAATTCTTCGCAGTTTTAGCCGCAGCATCATACTTTGCCACGCAACTCACAATTCCTGTGAAGCGATCGCGCTTAAAGTCGTTAAGCATAGTCACTAACGTCAGAGCCTGGTACTGTCGCACCTACAGCAGCCCCCCATTCCTTACAAAATAATGTTGTCGGCGATTGAAGCAATCTGAGCCTGAGCCTAGGTTTCCCGCCCAGTGGGCGACAACCAACAAGCCTGCATGGTAAAGATGATGAGCCCCGAATAAACCGATGTAGTCCCGCAAAATGGAGGTTCAACGACAAACCGCATAGATGTAGAGAGAACGAGGTAAAAACCACGCATGGATTCTGTTCAAACCTTTCTTCAGGAATATATTCACGAGCACATTCCCATCACCCAAGACATGGCGATCGCTGTCCAAACCGTCACTCCTCAATCCATCACGGTCACTGCCCAGCTAGCACCCAACATCAACCATCGCCAATCGGCCTTCGGCGGCAGCATTTCTACCCTGGCCATCCTGGCCGGGTGGATTCTGCTCAAGCACCGCAGCCGAGGCATGAGTCCCGCGCCCACGCTGGTCATCCAGGAGAGCACAACCAAATTTCTCAAACCGATCACCGCCGACTACTCCGCCTACGTCACCAACACGGATGCAGCTGCGCTCGAAAAATTTGACCGCACCTACCAACGTCACGGCAAAGCCCGACTGCTACTGAAATCCCAGGTGGACTGCGACGGTGAATGTTGTGCCGTTCACGAAGGATTGTTTGTGGCGATCGCTCGCCCACAGGCGTGACTCAAAAGCGTGACTCAACGGAATGGGGCATAACTCAACGGCGTGACTCAACGGAATAGCTCAAGCCCTAGCGATCGACAACCTTGCCATCACGGAACCAAATAATCCGTTCAGCCTGATTGCCCACCTCATCCTCGTGGGTGACCACCACAATCGTCATACCGCTCCGATGCAAGTCATCGAAAATGCCCAAAACATCCCGGGTTGTATGGGAATCCAGAGCACCTGTGGGTTCATCCGCCAGCAACAGGACCGGGCGGTTGACAATGGCGCGGGCAATGGCCACTCGCTGTTGCTGACCGCCAGACAGTTGGGTGGGTTTGTTTTGCAGACGATCGGCTAAGCCAACTTTGGTCAGGGCATCTACGGCGCGATCGCGGCGCTCTTCCTTCGTCACATTGGCATAGATCATCGGCAACATCACATTTTCGAGGGCCGTCAGTTGAGGCAGCAAATGAAATTGCTGAAACACAAACCCCAGCTTGCGATTGCGAATATGCGCCAAGGAATCGTCATCCATTTGGGCCACATCCTGGCCATCCAAAAAATAGCGTCCGCTGGTCGGTCGATCCAAACAGCCAATCACATTCATGACCGTTGACTTACCGGAGCCCGAGGCTCCCATAATGGCGCAGTATTCTCCCTGGAGAACGGTCAGATTGACGCCTGCCAGAGCATGCACAGTCGTTTCTCCCAAGCCATACACCTTCGTCACGGTGTCGAGCTGCACGGTCGTCGGTTTTGTTTCTGCTAGACCAGAAGTCCGGGACGCAGATGGTTCAGATGTAGAAGACTGATGCGTCAGTTCGCTGGGCTGCATGGTCAATATCTCGAAATATGACGAAACTTGTGAGACTCCCCGAACAAAGTTGCTCGTGTCATCGTCATAGGGAGTAAGCGTTTACTCGCATGGTAGTCGGTTTACCGGCGTTCTCCCATCCGGAGAGCCGCCCTAGGCCCTGAAAACAGACCTGTAGACTGAAGTTGAGGGGATTCATCTGGACGTCAAATTTCCAGACCGTATCCCGGTGTTTGGGGGAATAAAGATGAGCAATAATTCTAACAATCGTCCGATCATTTTGACCGCGGCTGGTGTCTTAGCCGCAATCCTAGCCGGCGGCGGCGGGGCACTCCTGTTTACGTCTCAGCCCAATTCGGTGGTCCAGGAGCCACCGGCGATCGAAACACCAGCAGCGTCTGAAGCACCCTCAGACCCCATTGCGTCAGATCCCATTGCAACCGAGAAACCTGAGACCCCCGATGTGGCCGTTGCACCGGGCGCAGGCAGCGGCGTGGGGGGTCCTGGCGAGGGGGTCGAGTCCATTGCCGATAAGGATCCGATGATCCTACCGGAGACGGCGGATACGCCTTCCGTGTACTGGGTCGGTGCCGATGGTAATCAGGTTGCCTTCGAAGCCGAGAAGATTGCCCTAAACCGCAATGAATCTCCCGCAGACTCCCTAACCACGGCGATCGAAACCCTGCTCGATGGCGAAGCGTCCACAGCCATTCCCACGGGCACAGAACTTCTGAGCCTCAAGGTGGAAGGGGACGACGTCTACATCGATCTCTCCGGTCGGTTCACCGAAGGTGGCGGCACATCATCCATGGCAGCGCGCATGGGCCAGGTTATTTACACTACCAATACGGTCCAACCCGATGCCCAGATTTGGCTATCGGTGGATGGGGAGCTACTGGACATGATCGGTGGAGAGGGGCTGATCGTAGACCAGCCGCTGACGGAAGAACGCTTTGCTCGGGATTTCAATCTCTAGGCAGACGGCTTTCTAGGCAGACAGCCCTCTAGACACACGGCGCTCTGGGCAGATGCTCTAAGAACATGGGTCACTGTCGGGATTCGGCATTCCCGACCCTTCAGGCCTGTACGAGGCACCCCAGATGTCTAAGGCCCTTAGCCATATCACCTAACAACAAAAAAGCGGACGGGTTACCGTCCGCTTTTTATAGTTTTGATTTAGTCGCGATGGCCATTGAAGATGGCCGAACTAGAGAGGATTCGCTGGGGCGATCGCCTCAGGCAACACAGCCACAGGCTGCGTGCCAGTCCTAGCCAAATCCAATTTCAAGAACGGCGTATTGTTGACTGAATCCGTCGCCAGCGTGAACACCGGATTCGACAGAATACCAATTAGCGTCGTCGCCACCACCGTCAGAACTAAGGCCACCTGAAGGGACTTCAGACCCGGCAGATCCCACGTCACCTTGGGGTAGTTCTTCACAACCTCAGACATTTCCTGGGGCTCCTTCACCACCATCATCTTGACCACACGGATGTAGTAGTAAATCGAGATGACGCTCGTGAACAGACCCACCAAGACGAGAGTGTAAAGACCGGCCTGCCAACCCGCCCAAAACAGATAAAGCTTGCCGAAGAACCCTGCCAGCGGCGGAATCCCACCAAGGGAGAGCAGGCAAAGACTCAGTCCTAGCGTAATCAACGGGTCCTTTTGATAGAGGCCAGCGTACTCGCTGATTTGGTCTGTCCCCGTCCGCAGGGAGAACAGAATAATGCAGGCAAAACCACCCAGGTTCATGAACAGGTAAATGAACAGGTAGAAGAGCATGCTGGCGTAGCCGACCTCCGTGGCCGCAATCAAACCAATCATGACAAAACCGGCTTG
This sequence comes from uncultured Pseudanabaenaceae cyanobacterium, assembly GCA_938017515.1. Classification (GTDB taxonomy): domain Bacteria; phylum Cyanobacteriota; class Cyanobacteriia; order PCC-9006; family JAAUQQ01; genus JAAUOP01. The sequence goes on along the minus strand of CALIJJ010000223.1, from coordinate 6,543 downwards.
GCCAATGGAGGAATAGGCCAAGAGACGCTTCATGCTGGTTTGGGCCAAGGCAACGATGTTGCCCAACACCATGCTGAGAATGGCCAGAGCGGTGAAGACAAAGTGCCATTCATCCGTCAGCAGCGGGAAAACCGTGATCAGCATCCGGGTGGCGAGGGCAAAACCAGCGGCTTTGGAACCCACGGACAAAAACGCAACGACGGGGGTCGGTGACCCTTCGTACACGTCCGGCGTCCACTGGTGGAACGGAACCGCAGAAATTTTGAAGGCAACGCCCGCAATCACAAAGACAAGGGCAATGACGAGGCCGAGGGACTGGTCGCTAGCAGCGAGGTTGGTGGCGATCGCCACCAATTCCGTTTGCCCCCCCGAAAGGCCGTAGAGCAGTGAGACCCCATAGAGGAACAGCGCTGAACTCGATGCGCCAATCAACAGGTACTTCAACGCAGCCTCATTGGAGCGGGGATCCCGTTTCATGTACCCCGTCAGCAAGTAAGACGAGATACTCAACGTTTCCAACGCGACGAAGATCGTCACCAACTCGTTGGCACCGGAGAGCACCATGCCACCGACGCTGGCCGTGAGCAAAATCGTGATGAATTCGCCCAGGGACGTACCGGACTGCTCCACATAGCGGATGGAGATCATAATCGTCACCATCGCTGACAGGACAATGATGGCGCGGAAAACCAAGCTGAGCGGATCGCTACTGAAGCTGCCCAAAAAGGCATTGGAAACGGGGTTGTCCCATTGGAAAGCGATCGCCCCCAATGATGCCAACAGTCCACCAATACCAATGTAAGGCGTGACCCGGTTGGCCTTGCGGCCTTGAATTAAATCCACCACCAGCACTAGCAGCAGTGTGATGATGACGATCCCCTCGGGAAGGATCAGACCAGCATTAAGCTGAGACGCGAGATTAGCTACATCCATAGGGTCAGGAAAGTCAGGAAACCACCAAAGGGCTTCTGGGTTTGTCTTGTGGGCAGGTCGTGAAAATTGCCGCTAAGGTAAGGGACAAGCACGGCCCACGGTGAATTTTAACCTGTCGTCCCTGACTTACTCAAAATCCGATGGATAGATATGGATATATAGAGAATTTCCAACTTATTAAGTTTTTCCGTTCGTAAAATCCTATTGGTGGGAAACTTGTCCTAAGGTGCAATGGAAGCCTTTGGTCTCTGATTGAGTCTTTGAATGAGCTACTCAATTCATCGCCTTTTATCATGGTGACTGCGGCTCCAATTGCCCACGGACAGGCTATTTTCCCCGCCTTCTCTTTCCCTTATCAACCTAGTCGATCGCCTTCCTAGAGACCTCCATGCCTAAGCTGGTCATTGTCGAATCCCCCACCAAAGCTCGTACGATTCGTAATTATTTGCCCTCGGACTATCGCGTCGAGGCATCCATGGGTCATGTCAGGGATTTGCCACAATCGGCCAGTGACATCCCGGAAAAAATCAAGGCAGAAAAGAAGTGGGCCACCCTAGGCGTCAACGTCGAAGAGGAATTTCAGCCGCTCTACATCATCCCCAAGAGCAAGCAAAAGATTGTCAAGGAACTCAAGGACGCCCTCAAAGACGCCGACGAACTCCTCCTGGCAACTGACGAAGACCGCGAAGGCGAAAGCATTAGCTGGCACCTGCTGCAGTTGCTCAAGCCCAAGGTGCCGACCAAGCGCATGGTCTTCCACGAAATCACCGAGGAAGCAATTCAGAAATCCCTCGATGAATGTCGGGAGATCAATGAGGAGATGGTCCACGCCCAGGAAACCCGGCGCGTGCTCGATCGCCTTGTGGGCTATACGCTATCGCCACTGCTGTGGAAAAAGATTGCTCGGGGTCTGTCGGCGGGTCGAGTGCAGTCCGTCGCCGTGCGTTACCTGGTGCAGCGAGAGCGCGAGCGTCGGGCCTTCCGCCAGGGTTCCTATTGGGATTTGAAAGCACTGCTCTCCGGTGACGATAAGAAAAAGACTTTTGATGCCAAGCTAATTACCGTTGATGGCAAGCGTGTTGCCACCGGTAGCGATTTTGATGAAAACACAGGCCGCATTGCCGAAGGTCGTGATGTTGTTCTGTTGAGTGAGGAAGAAGCGCGCACGCTGTGCGATCGCATCACCGCCAAGCCCTGGACCGTCGCCAACTTGGAAGAGCGGCCCAACACCCGCAAGCCCTCCCCTCCCTTCACCACCTCCACGCTCCAGCAAGAAGCCAACCGCAAGCTGCGTCTCTCTGCCCGCGACACCATGCGCGTCGCCCAGGGTCTGTACGAACGCGGCTTCATCACCTACATGCGTACCGACTCAGTTCACCTGTCGGACCAGGCCGTCACCGCCGCCCGTGACTGCGTCGAGCAGAAGTACGGCAAGGACTATCTCAGCCCCAAACCACGCCAGTACACCACCAAAAGCAAAAACGCCCAGGAAGCTCACGAGGCCATTCGCCCCGCAGGCAGCAGCTTCCGAACCCCCAACGAAACGGGTCTCTCGGGCCAGGATCTATCGCTCTATGAGCTGATCTGGAAGCGCACCGTGGCTTGCCAAATGGCCGACGCCCGCCAGACGATGATCACGCTCAAATTTGAAGTCGAAAACGCTGGCTTCCGTGCAGGCGGCAAACGCATCGACTTCCCCGGCTTCTTCCGTGCCTACGTTGAAGGCTCTGACGATCCCGATGCAGCCCTGGAAAGCCAGGAGGTGCTGTTGCCCGATTTCAAGGTGGGTGACCATCCCAACTGCAACGAGGTCGAAGCCATTGGCCACGAAACCCAGCCCCCCGCACGCTTTACGGAAGCATCACTGGTGAAGGGTCTGGAGAAGGAAGGGATTGGCCGACCCAGTACCTATGCATCGATTATTGGCACGATCATCGATCGCAAATACGCACAACAAAACAACAACGCCCTCATCCCCACATTCACGGCCTTCGCCGTTACGGGATTGCTGGAAAGCCACTTCCCAGACCTGGTGGACTACAAGTTCACAGCCCGGATGGAGCAGTCCCTTGATGACATTTCCAACGGCGAACAGGACTGGTTGCCCTACCTCGATAAGTTCTATCGGGGTGAGGAAGGACTCGCCACCAAGGTCAAAAATCGCGAAGATCAAATTGATCCCACCGAAGCCCGCACCATCGACCTAGAGAACCTCCAGGCCAAGGTTCGCATCGGTCGTTTTGGGGCCTATTTGGAACAGGCCACCGATACGGAAGGAGAAACCGTCAAAGCGTCAATTCCCAACGACGTTACACCTGCGGATCTAGACGACGAGCAGGTCGAGAAACTGCTCAAGCAGAAGCTAGAAGGCCCCGAGAAGCTCGGCATTCACCCCGAAAAAGCCGAACCCATCTACATCCTTGTGGGCAGCTATGGCCCCTACGTTCAGCTCGGCGAAGTCACCGACGACAACCCCAAGCCCAAGCGTGCATCGCTACCCAAGACCCTCAAGGTAGAAGATGTGACGCTGGAAGCAGCGGTAGGCCTTTTGGCACTCCCCCGTCTCTTGGGCATTCACCCCGAGACCGAGAACAAAGTGCAAGCGGGTTTGGGCCGGTTTGGCCCCTACATTGTCCATAAGAAGGGTGGTGTAGAAGGCAAGGACGACTATCGTTCGCTCAAGGGCGACGATGATGTTCTGACCATCGAAATGCCTCGCGCCATGGAGATCCTGGCTCAGCCGAAGCGAGGACGTGGTGCCCGTAAAGCCAAGGAACCTCTGCGGGTCGTTGGCAAGCACCCCGATGACGACGAGCCCATCGGCATTTACGACGGTCCCTACGGGGCCTACGTCAAGCATGGCAAGGTCAATGCGTCTCTGCCCGAGGGGGAAACGGTGGAAGACCTCAAGCTGGAAAAGGCCCTAGAGCTGCTAGAAGCGAAGGCTGGCGCCAAGAAAAAGAAAAAGGCGACGAAGAAATCGACCGCCAAGAAGTCCACCGCGAAGAAGAGCACAGCGAAGAAATCTACAGCTAAAAAGTCCACTGCGAAGAAAACAGCGGCGAAGGATAAAGCTGAGGATGATGCGGCTGAGCCCAAGGCAGCAGCGAAGAAAACCACCGCGAAAAAGACCACCGCCAAGAAAACCACAACGAGCAAAACCACGACCAGTAAAACAGGAGCCAAGAAAACAGCAGCCAAGAAGACAACAACAACAAAAGCCAAGTCCACGACAAAGACAGCTGCTGCAAAGAAGTCCACCGCCACTGAAACCACCACCGCCAAGATCGAAAGCGACTAGGGAACAACCCTGGGTTCATTCCCCCGCTGAGAACCGACCCCCGCTGAGAACCAAAGAGATGGCTGGGGAATGATGGGCTTACCAGACCGATGGGCATAAAAAGCTTGGCACTCGCCGATTATCCGAAAGAGTGCTAGTTTTTAGCCGCATCGTGAATCTGCGTTGTCAGCCCCTCATTCTCAATCCAAGGTCTCATGTCTAAGAAAAGCGACGCTCCCGCTCTGATTCTGGCGCTTGTGGTCACGCTGGGCCTCTTGGGCGGCGGCGTTTGGTTGTTGGCCCAGCGGTTTGGGGGAGAGCAGTTCGCCGGAAATGGTACAGACTCCAATAACGTCGATGACGGGCAGACATATGTCGCCAGCAAGGCGGGCAATGCTGGCGTGGATCAGAGTGGTGGGTCTGCGATCGCCGGGGCCGCCTCCTTCACCGCAGTGCAAAACGTTCCCTCCGGCCTGTTCAACTACGGCGGCAGCACTTCCTGGGCGCCCATTCGCCTCAGCGTCGATACCCAAATCCAAGCGGCTCGTCCCGAACTCAAGCTGCGCTACACCAACCCCATTGGCAAAAGTGCGGGCTCAGGCACGGGCATCGACATGGTGATCAACAGCGAAATCGCCTTTGCCCAGTCCTCTCGCCCCATCACCGACGCGGAATACCAGAAGGCCCAGCAGCGAGGCATCACGCTGAAACAAATCCCTGTGGCACTGGACGGTATTGCAGCAGCGGTGAATCCTAACTTGAACGTGCCAGGGATTACGGTGGAGCAGCTGACTGGGATCTACACCGGAGCCATCACCAACTGGCAGCAGGTCGGCGGACCCAACCTGGCGATCGCTCCCCTCACCCGCTCCGCAGACTCCGGCGGCACCGTCGATATGGTTCTGCGTGGCAACCCCACCGGAAGCAACGTCAAAATCGTCAACAGCACCACCCAGGCCCTCCGCGAACTGGCCAATACCCCCGGCGGCATTTACTTTGCCTCCGCCCCCGAAGTTGTCCCCCAATGCACGATTAAGCCGTTGCCGGTCGGTTTCCAAGCCAGCAACCTTGTGTCGCCTTACCAGGGCAATTATGTGCAACCCAGCCAATGCCCGGCCCAGCGCAATCAGCTCAACGTCGAAGCCTTCCGCAATGCCAGCTACCCACTAACCCGCAACTTTTTTGTCATTGTCAAAGAAGACGGCAGCGCGGCGCAGCAGGCCGGCGAAGCCTATGCCAATTTGCTGCTCTCTAACGACGGTCAGGTGGCCATCGAGAAAGCAGGTTTTGTCCGAATTCGCTAGGGGTATCCTGGGGCACATTGACCGAGGGGGCTCTGCTGGGGCGCGATCGCGGGAAATGGTCTATATGTGTCTATATGTAAAGAGACGGTAAAATTCCCTATCGGCACAATATTTTGTGCGGCGCCTGTTGAGGAATTCATTTTGCGGTGAATCCTATTTATATCCGACACAATATATCCAAGGATATGTCGCGTCACGGATATGTCCAGTCGCGGATCCATCCGTTAAACAATCCCTCAGCGGTGAACCCAGCGTTCATTCACTATTGCCCCCATCTTTTCTGTGAGGAGTCGTATCTATGGCCATCCATTGGCTGCAAGCGCTGGAAGTCGGCAAATATCTTGTCGCCCAACGCCTTAAAGGAAATAAGCAATTTCCCCTGGTGCTCATGCTAGAGCCCCTATTTCGCTGCAACCTCGCCTGCACGGGCTGCGGCAAAATTCAGCATCCCCCTGAAATTCTCAAGCAAAACCTCAGCCCCGAAGACTGCTTCCGGGCTGCGGAAGAGTGCGGTGCCCCTGTGGTTTCGATCCCCGGCGGCGAACCCCTGCTCCACCCACAGATTCAGGAAATCGTTGAGGGCTTGGTGGCACGCAAGAAATTTGTCTACCTCTGCACCAACGGTTTGCTGCTCGAGAAAAGCCTCGATAAATTTAAGCCCTCCCCCTACTTCTCCTTCAGCGTCCACTTGGATGGCCTGAAAGAGCAGCACGACAAATGTGTCGATCGCAAGGGCGTCTTCGACAAGGCCATTTCTGCCATTCGTGCGGCCAAGGCTCGCGGCTTCCGCGTCACCACCAACACCACAGTGTTTGACGGCACTCCCGCTGAGGAAGTCCAGGAATTCTTCGACTACCTGGGCCAGCTAGGCGTTGACGGCATGATGGTCTCCCCCGGCTATAGCTACGAGTGGGCCCCCGACCAGGACAGCTTCCTGGCCCAGGAGAAGACCAAGGCACTGTTCCGCGAAATTCTTGCTCCCTACAAGGCGGGTAAGAAGAAGAGTTGGGTGTTCAACCACAGTCC
>CALIJJ010000222.1 GCA_938017515.1 uncultured Pseudanabaenaceae cyanobacterium | reverse complement strand
TCCTTGCGTATACATCTGAAATCAAAACCAGAGGAGGCAAACCAACAAATGGCCTCAACCAATCACCTCGGGTAGGGGCGCGCATCCCGCGCCCAGTGCAACGTCTTCGCTACACCTCAATAGTCGGAAGGGTCGGGAATGCCGACCCCTACAACATTGCGATAGGACAGAAACGTCCCAAATTCACGTCTCTAAACCGCAGCAGGCTCTGGCGTAAACGGAGCCCAAGCGCCATCCTTCTCAGAAATCACCGTCACTTCCATCGGCCACTCAATGCCAAACTCAGGATCGTCATAGCGCAGACCCCTCTCATAGCCCGGTGTATAGAACTCACCCACCTGGTAAATCACCTCAGCACCATCGGTCAGCGCCTGATAACCATGGGCAAACATCTCCGGCACCAGCAGCGCGCGATGGTTGTCTTCCGTCAGCTCAACGCCAATGTGCTGCTTGTAGGTGGGAGAATCCGGGCGCATGTCGATGATGGCGTCATAAATCGCGCCCTTGGTGCAGCGGACCAGCTTGGTTTCGCAGGCGGGAGCCACCTGGTAGTGCATGCCGCGCAGCGTGCCCGCCTTGAAGTTATAGGACATGTTGCACTGCACAAACGTTGATTTGAGGCCATGCTCCTCAAATTCCTTGGCACAGAACGTGCGAGCAAAACCGCCACGATGATCCTCAAAGGTCTCGATATCAATGATGAACGCGCCTTTGAGCTTGGTTTCAGTAAATTTCATAATTGTTGTAGTGACAATTTCGTAGGGACGAACCGTCGTTCGTCCTTTAGGGGTCTGCATCCCAGCCCCCAAATCATTCACCAACCGTTTTATCGTAGGGGTCTGCATTCCAGACCCCAGACAATTGTGAATACCAACCCAATGTGGGCATCAATCAAACGGGGTGATCATTCCATTCCTGAAGGGCGCGGGATGCGCGCCCCTACCCTTGAACGATTCCTATTTCCAGAAGAAATCACTGTCAATTTGCTGGGTACGAATCAGATACTCCAACTGCTTCAGGCGGGTGAAACCACGAGAGCGGAACATGTCTTCCGTCATGTCGATGGAAGAGAAGATATCGTAGAGCTGCTTGGCACCACGTTCTGCGGGCCACTCACATTTGAAACCAGGTAGCTTGGTGTTGATTTTGTCGAAGGATACGCGATAGCTGCGGTTGTCAGAACTACTGTCGCCAAAGCTCAGTTTGCAACCGGGGAAGGCAGCCGCCACAATTTCTGCAATCTGACGAACCTGATAGTTCTGAGCCGAGTCACCCACGTTGAAAATTTGGTTGTGGACAATATCGCGGGGGGCTTCCAGGGCGCAGTAGATGGACTTGGCAATATCCAACGCGTGGACCAAGGGACGCCAAGGAGTGCCATCACTGGTCATGGCGATTTCCTTCGTGGTCCAAGCCAAACCGGATAGGTTGTTCAACACAATGTCAAAACGCATGCGCGGTGATGCACCAAACGCCGTGGAGTTGCGCATGAATGTGGGAGAGAAGTCGTCGTCAGCCATGGGCTGCAGGTCGCGCTCTACGAATGTCTTGCATTCTGCGTAGGCAGTCTGAGGATTGACGGGAGATTCTTCAGTAATGTCGCCGTCCGTCGCCACACCGTAGACGCTGCAAGAGGACATGTACACGAAGCGGCGAACCCCAGCTTTCTTGGCCAGTTCAGCCAGTCGGATCGAACCCTTGTGGTTGATGTCGTAGGTAATCGTCGGAGAAAGCTGCCCTGTGGGGTCGTTCGACAGCTCAGCCATGTGGACGATGGCTTCAATGCCTTCTAGGTCTTCCAGCTCGATGTTACGGATGTCTTTGGCTAGGGTTTTGGCGGTTTTGTTGACGCCGTTGTAGAGCCAGCCAGACTTGTAGAAGCCAGTGTCAACGGCGGTGACCTCATGGCCGCGCTCCATCAAGATGGGAGCCAGCAGACAACCCAAATAACCTTCGGTACCGGTGACGAGAACTTTCATGGTGTTGATCCGTAGAAGTAAATCTAAAAAAACTGAGCTAACGATTGATTCCGTCTCAAGGAATCAGAACAAACAAGTTGGACGAGACTATGTTGCTGTCACAAGTAAATGGGCATACCAACTTGCGATCGCCTCCACCCGAGCTAAAAACTTCAGCCAGAGAAAATATGGGCAAGCGATCGCAAATTAGTATAAAACCTAACCTGCCGCAACGGTTGTACGTGACGATTCACCCACCGATTGGGCAATCTTTTCCACTACATATTTCCCAATTTCCAGCGAAGACGTCGCTGCCGGAGAAGGGGCATTGCAGACGTGAACGGAATTTTCGCCTTCAACAATGAGGAAGTCGTCCACCAATTTGCCCGTGTTCTTGAGCGCCTGAGCCCGAACCCCGGCGTGGGTCGGTACGACATCTTCCATCTGAACCTCAGGGATCAAACCCTGCAAGCTCTTCACAAAGGCGGCCTTGCTGAAGGAACGGATGATTTCCTTGAAGCCCTCATCGGCATGCTTGGCTGCCAGCTTCCAGAAGCCAGGGTAGGTCATGACTTCGGCAAAGTCGCCCAGGTCAAAATCTTTCTTGGTGTAGCCTTCCCGCTTGAGGCTCAACACTGCGTTGGGGCCTGCATGGACACTGCCATCCACCATGCGAGTGAAGTGGACACCCAGGAAGGGGAAGTCAGGGTTCGGAACGGGGTAAATCAAGCCCTTCACCAGGTGGCGCTTCTCGGGTACGAGTTCGTAGTATTCGCCTCGGAAGGGAACGATTTTTGCCTGGGGATCAACGCCGTCTAGCTTGGCGACGCGATCGCTGTATAGGCCTGCACAGTTGACTAAAAACTTGGTCTGGAACTCGCCCTGGCTGGTGACAACCACCTGTTCCGAGCCCGTTTTCTTGACCTTCAGCACCTTGGTGTTCAGCCGGAGATCTGCGCCTTGTCCCTGGGCAATCTCCGCGTACTTGTTGCAAACCTGTTTGTAGTCAGCGATGCCCGTTGATTCCACCCAAAGGCCCGCAACGGCCTTCACATGGGGCTCATGTTCCTTCACCTCTTCCGCTGTGATTCGGTGAATCGGCAGACCATTCTGCAGACCACGCTGGTAGAGATTTTCCAGGCGTTCCCGCTCGCTGTCGTCCACCGCAACAATTACTTTGCCGCAGACTTCGTGGGGAATGTTGTGCTTTTGGCAAAACTCCACCATGGACTTAGAGCCTGCGCGGCTGAATTTTGCCTTGAAGCTGCCGGGTTTGTAGTAGACGCCCGCGTGGATCACACCACTGTTATTGCCCGTCTGGTGAAATGCCCATTCTGCTTCCTTCTCTAACAGCAAAATCTTGGCATCGGGGAACCGCTGACCCAAAGTCATTGCGACGGATAGACCGACAATGCCGCCACCCACGACTGCGTAATCGTAAATCATGTGCATCCTTTCTCAGTGATTTAACGGTGGACTTCATTAAAGGGTTATCCAACCCCAAATCGTCCAGCCCTGATTTTCTGACTCCAATCATTTGACCCAAAGACAGCGTAGGATTACGCCGTTTGGGATAGCTCTGACCTATTAGTTGTCGTCCTCCCAGATCTTCCAGGGGGCTTTGCCTTCCTTCCACATGCCTTCAAGATGGTTGCGATCGCGCAAGGTATCCATGGGATGCCAGAAGCCATCATGCTTATAGGCAGAAAGCTGTTCCATTTGAGCCAACTTTTCTAGGGGCTCTTGCTCCCAAACCGTCTTGTCTCCGTGGATATAGTCGATGACATCGGGTTCTAGAACAAAGTAACCACCGTTGATCCAGGCCCCGTCTCCCTCGGGTTTTTCCTGGAAACTGCGAATAGTGGTCTCGTCCTTGAGCAGTGAGATCGCACCAAAGCGTCCAGGGGGCTGCACCGTTGTCATGGTTGCCAGCCCACCTTTTTCCCGATGGCATTTGATGAGTTCGGTCACATTGATATTGCCGACGCCGTCACCATAGGTGAGGCAAAATGTTTCGTTGCCAATGTATTCGCGAACTCGCTTCAGGCGACCCCCCGTCATGGTGTTGAGTCCGGTTTCCACCAATGTGACTTTCCAAGGTTCAGCACTGCGTTCATGGACCGTCATCCGGTTCTCGGCCATGTCAAACGTGACGTCGGACATATGTAAGAAGTAATTGGCGAAGTACTCCTTGATGACGTAGCCCTTGTAGCCACAGCAAATGATGAACTCATCAATGCCGTGCATTGAGTAGGTCTTCATGATGTGCCACAAAATGGGGCGACCACCAATCTCAACCATGGGCTTGGGGCGGACGCTCGTTTCCTCGCTCAGGCGGGTACCAAAGCCACCAGCAAATATCACTGCCTTCATTGAATTTCAAAGCCTTTGGCTTTTCGCTAAATAGAACCTATAGTCGGTCGGCAATACACCTTCCGAAGGGAGGGAACAACCAATAGAGAGAAGGACCGCATGGGTGGCCCATTGCCGTAACCACGCTACTTGCTTTCGCCTGTAGGCCAGCCACTGCAACCTTAAAATTTTCTAGTAGAAGTAACTAGCCAGAATTATACCCATGAGCCTAAGCGTAACTACGAATCTGGTTTGAAGATTTCGGTTTGCTTCACTAGAACTACATAACATCTTCTAACTCTTTAAAGGGTTTTTGAAACGTCTGCCAAACGCTTGCGAGCCAGTCAGCAACCGCTATCCCTATGAATGGCATATCTATGGATATGGAGTGTTGAAGGGGTGATTGAGTAAATGTTTGCTTCATGAGCTCTTCCACCGGATGCCCCTTTTAGGGTGAAGGGTTGGGGGCGGAATTTTGTAATGGGGGCTCACAGCTTGTTGGGATGCTGTTCCTAAGTATCCAAACTTACGAATCCCATAAAAGTGCCAGGATTGCCTTCATGCCACACTCACATAGCAGATGGGTTATTTAAGAAATGGTCAAGGGAGCACCACAAATAGATTTAGAAAAGGACGCACTCTATACAATGGCAGCAATTATGGAGACGGAATGACTCATGGTGTTCGTCCTGTGGCGCCCATAATTTCCTTTCAGTAAGGTAGACGAGGGTGTTAGCGACTGGGCTTATCTGCCAAAGATAAGCTAGTAGAGTCGGTTTTTTCATCTCTGATTCGTCAGACGTCGACCGAGATGATTGCTCAGCTATTTTTTGAGATTTTATGTAACCTGCGTTTCACCCCTAGGGTGTCAGGCGTGGGAACCTAATTTTTATGCGTAAGCCTGTATTGACCATTTTTTATCAGTACGATCCCTGGAATGCGACCATTGGCGGCATCCAGACGATCATTGGTTCCTGCATCAAATATGCGCCGGAGGGGATACGCCTACGGTTTGTTGGTGTGACGAGTACGCCTGGGGTCGAAACGGGCGTCTGGCATCGGCTCAGCCTCAAGGGTCGAGAGGTGTTATTCATGCCTCTGTTTCAGTTGGAAGATGATAATCGCCGTCGCCTTATTCCCACGACCTTGCGCTATACCCTGGCTTTGATGAGGCGAAATCTAGCCTCGGACTTCATGCATTTCCATCGCCTGGAGCCCAGCCTGGCAACTTCTGGATGGAAGGGCGAGAAAACGCTTTTTGTTCACAACGATATTCTCTCGCAGGTCATGCAGGAGGATAGTGATTCAGAAGAGCAGAAGTCCAGTAAGCAAACTATTCTTTGGCGGAAGTTTCCCAAAATTTATTTGGCGCTGGAGGGGAAGCTGATTCGGAAGTTTGCCCAGGTCCTATCCTGCAACTCTGAATCGACCGCCTTTTATAAAGCGCAGTACCCAGATATGGCCAAGCGTGTTTCGCTTGTGCGGAATACGGTGGATGGCGAGTTGTTTAATCCATTATCTGAGGCAGAACGGACTCGAGAGCGGCAGGCCCTCTGTGCCCGTCTCAAACTTTCGGCGGAGACCCGCTTTTTGTTGTTTGCTGGGCGTCTGCATCCTCAGAAGGATCCCCTTCTGCTGTTGCAGTCCTTTGCTGCACTGAAGCGTTCGAATGCCCAGCCTCTACACTTGCTTGTTGCGGGAGATGGAGAGTTATTGGATGAACTTAAGTCCGAGAGGGCACGTCTGGATTTGGAAGAAGATGTTTCTTTCCTCGGTCCATTGCAGCAGCCGCAGCTCATTGAGCTTCACCAGCTTTCGGATGTCTGCGTTCTTACCAGTCGTTATGAGGGACTTCCCCTTGTTGTTCTTGAGGCCCTTGCTTGCGGTACACCGGTGGTGACCACTCGATGTGGAGAGACGCCTCGGCTTCTTTCGGAGCAAAGTGGCGTTGTCTGCGATGAGCGATCGCCTCAGGCGATCGCCGGGGCTTTGGCCCAGGTCCTCGATCATCCAGAGCAATACCCTCGAGCTTCCTGTGTACGTGATTCGCGTCCCTACGAAGCTAGTCAGGTGGTCGGAGAACTCTATCAGCAAATGCTGGGCCACTGGGAGGCACGAATGGCCGCTTAGTTTAGTCCGGTTGTCTTACGTCACATCAGCACCATGGAATTTGTGAAGCAATGAGGGTCGCCCAATGAGAATTGCCGTAATCGGAGCGAAGGGCTTGCCGCCAGGGCAAGGCGGGATTGAGCACTACTGTGCGGAGGTTTATCCCCGTATGGTTGCCGCTGGACATAGCGTTGATCTATATGCCCGCTCTTCCTACATTGATCTGCCAGGTTTCGATCGCTACGATTTCTATGGCGTGCAGGTTATCTCCCTGCCTTCCTTTCCTGCGGTGAAGGGCGCCGATGCGTTGATCAGCTCTGGGATGGGAGCTTTGTTTGCCACCCTGTCCCGTCGCTATGACGTGATTCATATTCATGCTCTGGGGCCTGCTCTGTTCTCGTGCCTACCTCGCCTAGCTTCTTCCGCCAAGGTTGTTGTCTTTTGCCACGGTTTGGACTGGCAGCGGGTGAAATGGGGGAAGCTTTCCAGTGCTTTGATTCGTACCGGCGAGAAGCTCGCTGTGCGTTATGCCGATGAGATGGTGGTGGTGTCTCAGGAGCTGAGACGCTATTTCTGGGAAACCCATGCCCGGGAAACGGTCTATATTCCCAATGGGCCTGCGAAGTATGCGCCCTCTGATCAGGACTTTAATTTCGCTCGAAGCCTAGGGCTAGATCCTGGGAAGTATATGGTTTTCTTGGGTCGTCTGGTGCCTGAAAAATGCCCGGACATCTTGATTCAATCGTTCCGCCGTTTGCAAGCTGAAGGGTGGAAGCTGGCGGTGGTGGGCGGTAGCAGCGAGACGCCCTCCTTCCATGCCAAGCTTCAGGAGCTAGCGGATAATGATCCCAATGTCCTGTTTACCGGCGTCTTGAAAGGACGCTACCTCGCAGAAGTGATGCGAGGAGCGGGATTGTTCGTGTTGCCTTCTGAAGTAGAGGGGCTTCCCCTTGCCATGCTGGAAGCGATGCAGGAAGGATTGCCGATTGTCGCGAGCGATATTCCCCCCCATCGGCAACTTTTAGGTGATACCCGGGGTCTTACTTTCCGGGCCTGTGATATCGACGACTGTATTAGTAAGCTATCCTGGGCTGTGTCCAATTCTCCACAGATGCGGACAATGGCTAAGCTCGCCCAGGATTATGTCCGCCAGCACTTTAGCTGGGAGAGGGTTGTGGGAGATAGTTTTCAACTGCATTCGACTTTACTGGAGCTCCCTGGAACCGGCCTGCCTGTTACAGTGCCAGAACCTCAGGGAATAATTACACAGAAAAACAAAGTTTCTGTTTCTGGGGGATGAGTCGACTCCCTCGGTCTGATCAACGGACTGGGTCAACGGCGTTATTCCTAACTTCAATATGGATAATCTCTCATCGGTACTGCCCCCTATCAAGCGCCATTGGCTACCCGCGCTTCTCACGTTTTCTTCGGTGCTCGGCGGAGCTGTCCTTTATCTATTGACGGCTTCACCGACTTATCAAGCTTCTGTTCGTCTTGCTGTGGAGGATCCAGAAGTCAGTCTTTCTGAAATTGGCCAAGCGTTATCTCGATCGCCTGGCAAGGTTTCAAACAGTACTGACCCCATGGCAACCCAAGCAGAGTTGGTCACCTCTGAGCGGGTTTTAGGCAGTGCTTTGATTCAAGAAGCTGCTGCACAAAACGTTGCGCCAAGCGACCTGCCTGATTTCTGGACCCTTCGTGGGGCCCTAGAGGTTTCCGTTGTTCCTGCCACCAATATTCTTGAAATTACCCATCGCAATGGCGATCCAGAGTTGACGGCCAGTCTACTCAATCGTGTGGCATCTGAAGTCGTGGCTCAGAGTTCGGAGGATATTCGTCTTGGTGCTTCGTCGATTCGCCAATTTTTGGAGAAGCAAATTCCCCAGGAACAGTCCAAGCTGAGGACTGCTGAAGCATTGGAAACTCGATTCCGCCAAGAAAACGGCATTGTCGATGTTCAGTCGCAAACGACCAAGCTTTTGGAGAATGTCTCCAAGATCCAGGATCAAGAGCGGGCGATCGCCGGACAACTGCAGGAAGTCAGCTCTCGGGGCAAGCTGCTGAGCGAGATGACGGGCTTTCAGTCCCCCCAATGGGCCTATACGGCTTCTCGTATTGGTCAGGACCAAGAGCTGGCTGATCTCAAGAGACGCTTGACCGATATTGAAGCTCAGGTGATTCAATCGCGGGCCAAGTACCAAGACTCCCATCCCCAGGTGCAGTCTCTCTTGCAGCAGCGTAATGATGTCAAGTCTCTCTATACGCGGCGTCTCGGTCAGTTCCTTCCCTCGGCAGACTCGCTGCCTGCAGGAATGGAGGCCAAAGATAATCTGAGTCAGGATCTCATTTCTCGCTACGTACTCAATTCCGTTGAGAGTTCTGCCCTCGAAAACCATCTTTCTTTACTCGAAAAGAACCGACAGTTTTTACAGGCTCAGATTTCAACGATTCCTGCACGACGACAGCAATTAACCAGTTTGGGGCGTGAGCGTGACGAGGCGCAGACCAATCTGGATGTGTTGCAGAAAAAACTGCAAGAGGCCCGCATTGCTGAAGCTCAGCTCCTGAGTAACGTTCGTATTATTGGTTTGGCCGATGTTCCGGGAGAGCCAAGTGCACCCAAACCTCCCGTGGTCATTGTGTTGGCGACGGCCGCAGCCTCTGTTCTTGCAGGCAGCGTTATTCTCTTGCTGGAGTCTCTGAACAATACGGTACGCAACGCTCGGGAGATCGAGGCTTCGACGGACGCCCCTGTGCTGGGTGTTTTGCCCCGACAATCCGTGCGTCTCAGCTCAGACGACCGCCCTCTGGAGGCATTCCTCAACTCTCCGACAGTGGTTGAGCCCCACCGTCGCCTACTCAAAAATATTGAGTTGCGAGGCAGTCAGAAGAGTCACTCTCGCATTCTTGTGGTGAGCAGTACTGTTGAAGGCGAAGGCAAATCAGATGTTGTCGCCCGCTTGGCTGCTGTTTCAGCCATGTTGTCCCGTCGGACTTTGGTGATTGATGCGGATTTGATGAGCCCTCGTCAGAGCGATTTGCTCGGAGCCTCTTCCCCCTTGGGTCTTACCCATGTGGTGAGTGGCCAAGCCATCCTTGAGGATGCGGTTCAGCCCACCGGTATTGATAACCTGGATATTTTGTCCTGTGGTGAATTGGTGAGTCGCCCCTCGACGGTGATTGAATCAAAGGCGATGGAGCAACTGTTGGAGACCGCAGCAAAGCACTATGAGCTAGTGCTTGTTGACACTCCTCCCGTTGATACGTCCTCCGATGCCATCACCATGGGCCAACACGCCAACGGTGTGTTGTTTGTGGTGCGCCCTAACCTGACGGTGAAAGAGTCGATGGTGGCAGCCATGAGTAATCTCCAGGACAATTCCATCGAAATCTCGGGCATTGTTATCAATGAAACTCGGGGACTGCCTACGACGGCATCGGAGGGATCGGGGCTTCGCTTTGGTCAATCCCGGGACGTGAAGCTCCTGGGTGCTGATAAATTCATGTCACGTTCCTAGGGACAGAGGCGATAATGCTGAAACATCCCGCATCAAGGCTGGCACTGTTGTTGCCGCTGTTGGTTGCTTTTGCCAGTATCGTTGGGCTCGCTTCTGCACATTTGGCCACGGACGATCCGTTTCTACCGATGGCGGGTTTGACGGCGGGCCTAATTGGTCTGAGTCTGTTTTTACAGTTCGAATGGACGGTGATGGGGCTGCTGGTTATTCGCAGCTCTCTGGATATTTTCTCCGAGCAGCAGTTGCCCGCAATTTTTGCGATCGCCATGGACATGGTGGCAGTGATTTACATTGCCATCCTGGTTTTATTGAAAAAACCGGTTAAGGCCGATGGATTAGCACTCTTTTTTGGGACATGGATTGCTCTCCAAGCGGTTTGGGTGATCCTTTTGCCATTGGGTGGCCTGGGTCCTAGCCGTTTGGTTCTGGGAGACTCTCTACGGGAATGGGTCCGCATCTCTTCCTGGTTCATCATCTATATGTTGGTGAGCCAATTGAAGGATCATCTGCACCCTGAGAAGGTGGTTCGGTTTCTCTTTCTCAGTTTGTTGGCTCCCAGTCTCGCTGCGCTGATGCAGCTGTTGCTGCCGCCTTCTCTGTTGCCGTCGTTTTTGCTGTTCACCAACATTGGAGCCAACTTTGAAATTGGCTCACGAATGAACGGAACCTTGGGGCACCCAGCAACCTTTGCTTCCTTTCTTGTGCTCTTCATTGCCTTGACCCTTTGGAAGTTCTTGGAGTCACCTAAGAAGCTGGTTTGGGGCTCTCTCCTCTTTATGCTGGTTTTCTTTTTGGTTACGACCAAGGCGCTCACCGGCATTCTGATGTTTGTCGTGTTTCTCGCGACTTTCATGATGCCGCGTCTCACCTTCAAGAGTGCGGTTGGGGGGATCCTGCTGACGGTTCTTTTATTGGTACTTTTTGGCTCTAGTGAGTTTGGCCGAGAGCGCTTGGGCTCCATTGCTGATACGCCACTTCTCAACCACGACATTACCTGGTCTCGGGCTGTGATGATGGGTCAGTGGGATGGCAATAGTTTCAACTGGCGCATTAGCCAATGGACGTTTTTGGTCCAGGCTTGGGAAAAGTATCCGCTCCTCGGTTATGGCCTTCATTCCAGCCGACTGCTTACTATTTATGAGAACTTCGCTCACAATGATTACATCCGCGCCCTAGCGGAGGGTGGGATCTTAGGCTTATCGCTCTTTGTTATGTTTTTGGGAGGCGTGGCGGTTTGGCTCTGGCGGCTGTATCAAAATATGATGCTCCCGTCCAACCAGCGTAGTTTGGCTTTGACCCTGTTTGCGGTCCTGACGTCCCTCTCCTTTGGGATGCTGACCGATAATATTTGGACCCATACCACTCTATTTTTCTACTTCTGGCTATTGGTTTCTGTGGTGTCTTGGGATTGGACACCTGAATCAGGAACGTCTCTTGACTCGAGGACGAAAAACCTTCGGCCTGAGCCAGTGACCTAAGGGGTTGATTCTATTGCATCTTAATTTTTATATTTTTTGGATCCCAAATTCATGTCAGATGCAGCTAAGCGAAAAGTTACTTTAATTAGTCCCAGTGCCGGGATCAGTCACAGTGGCGGGGCTGAGGCATTTTCCCTCGAAATGGCTCGGCGCCTAAAGCCCTTTTTTGAGGTTGAACTCCTGGCAGGTCAATCTGATGATCCTGCCTTTTATCCTGCGGGGGGGGTTGTTCGTTCCGTTGCCCGAGACTGGGTCAAACATCCGCTCTTGTCGGGGTGGATGCATCGTATTTCAACCCATCCAGACATTGTTCTGGAGCATGCAACCAGCTTTTTTCCTTGCCTTCTGCGTCTGTTGACCCATACGCCGGATCTCATTTTTCCCTGCAACGACTATGGGGGATTGGCAGTGGCAGCGGTGGTGAGAGCCATTAAGGGCACGCCCTTCCTCTACACCCAACACAATGGCTCGATGGCGGAAAATAAGCCATTGATGCGCAACCTCAAGTTCCGCCCTGATGAAATGGTGGTGTTCTCGCCAGAGACCTCACGCTTTATTGATCAGAACTATCCCCAGCAATCCGTCAGTATTATTCATAATGGTGTTGATCTCGATCGGTTTGCTCCGGAGGGCGATCGCGTTCCCCTACCCTTTACCGAAGGCCCTGTCGTCCTTTGCGTCGCCTCGCTCTGTAAAACGGGTCATAAGCGGGTTGAGCTGACGCTTCGAGCCATGGCCAAGGTGCCAGGCGTGAATTTGCTCATTTGTGGCGATGGTCCCGATCGCGATTTCTATCAGGCCCTCGGCGATGAATTGCTCGGTCCTGAGCGGTTTGCCATCAAGACATTTACCTTTGGCCAGATGCCAGACGTTTATCGCAGTGCCGATATCTTTACCTTGGCATCGGTGGATGAGCCCTGTGCACTGTCCTATCTCGAAGCCATGGCCACGGGATTACCCGTGGTAACCACCGATGATCCGATGCGACGTCATACGATTGCAGATGCAGGCAGGCTCTGTGATGTCGTTGATGCTGATGCCTATGCCAGTGCGCTGCAAGCGGTTCTGGCTGAATCCCAATGGCGCGATCGCGCCTGTGCCAATGCGGCTCGGTTTAGTTGGGACACGGTGATCCAAGACTATGAGAAAGTCATCACCCGCACGATTGAGCGAACCTCTGCCCCAACACGACTTGATCGTCTCCAGCGGAATGCTTAGTTCGTTTCGAGAAATTGCATTGAAGAAATTTCATTGACGAAATTGCATTGACGAAATTGCATTGACATTGACCGACCATCGCCAGGGATACAACACCCGACATGTCTGATAAAAGTTTCAAGACTAAGCTTCTCCAGGGAGGCATCGCTCTGGCAGCTCGCCAAGCCATCAGTACTGTTTTTTCCGTACTGAATGTTTTAGTCGTTGCGAAGATTCTGGGCCCTGAGAAATATGGCATTGTTGCGATCGCCATGGGGGTTTATTTCTTCCTCGTTTGGACAAGCAAGCTCGGTGTGGGCATCTACGCCGTCCGTCAAACCGAACTGCCCAAAGATGCTCCTCGACAAATTCTGGCGTTCTACAACACCCTAGGCGCGCTCTTGGCCGTTCTCCTCTGGTTCTGCGCACCTGCTTTTGGCCAGTGGCTCGGACAGCCTGCTGTGATTCCTGTCGTTCGATTTTTGGCCTTGCCCCTCTGGCTTGAAATGATCGGTAATGCGTCGGTCGTGATGATGGAGCGTGAACTCCTGTTTGCTGAGATCGGCATGGGCGAGACCATCGGGCAGATGTGTAACTATGCGGTGTCTTTCCCGCTTGTTTTCCTGGGCTATGGCTATTGGGGGCCGGTCATTGGCTTGGCCACCCAAGGGATTGGTGAGTTGCTCTTTGCCCGACATTACAAGCCGGTGCCATTTCAGCTGCGCTGGCGCAAGTCCTTCATTGTTCCTGCCTTAAAAAGTGGCATTGCCTATACGAGTGCGAACTGGATTCTTTCCCTGCGCTCTCTGGCCGTTCCTATTCTGGTCACCCGTTTTGCCGGGGTTGAAGCGGTTGGCATCATCACCCTCGCGACCCGCTTTGCGGAGAAACTCGGTGTGTTTCGGATGGTTCTCAACCGAATGTCCATTAGTGTTTTGACCAAGTTGCTGGGACAGCCCGAAAAAATTCGCTCTGCCATCAGCCAAGGCATGGTCTATCAGCTTCTAATGGTGGCTCCGGCATGCGCCGTCTTCTCTTGTTGCTCCGTTTGGTTCATCACCTTTATGGGCAAGGATGAATGGTTGTTAAGCTCGAAAATGTTTCCCTTCTTGGCGGCCAGTGTGATGATTGCCGCCATGTTTGAGATGCAATCGTCTGCCCTCTACGCTGCGGGAAAAAACCGGGAAGTGGGTCAGTTTAATCTTGGCTATGTCGCTTTGCTGTGGGTCACTGCGATCCTCGGACTCAACTTCCTGGGGGTCTGGGGCTATGGCTTTGCTTTGCTCGCCGCGATTCCCAGTTATGCGGTACTCCACCTTAATCTACGGAAATTGTGTGGGACTCCTGAATATGCCAATGCTTTCCTGCTTGTGTTGGCAACCCTACCTGCACTGTTTGCCGGACCCTGGATGCCCTTCTGGATGGGCCTACTGCTCCTAGCTGCTTGCTACGCTGGTGCCTTCGCGTTGAGTCCTGGCTTGCGCAAGATTCCCCTGGAACTTTACGGGGCCTGGAAAGGACGTCGTCAATCTTTAGCAAAGTAGCGAGCCCTAGCAAAATAGCGAGCCCTAGCAAAATAGCAAGCCCTAGCAAAATAGCGAAAAGAAGCGAGGTTTTCTCAAACCATTTGAGAAAACCGTTGTATCGAACCGAGGTGTATTGCCTAATTTGCATGCGGGCGATCGCATTTTAGGCTTGGGCTGTTTGTTCTCGGACCCGAGGATTTGCGTCAGTTGCGATTCGTTTTTTGAAAGTAGGGACAGATTTAATAGAGATATGATGAAGCTCTTTGCGTGAATCCCGAAGCTAGTCAATAATTAATTACATCGGTGATATCCATTGTTGAGCCCAGGGATATATTTACGTTTCAAAAAACGTATATTGCACCCCTTCTAAAGAGCGGAATCGGTTTTGATTCCATTGTTTCCCTAAGCATGTGCCTGCTTCGGTTTTACTAAAACCTGGGCAGTATCTTTATTTCAAATTTATTCGTAACTTATTGAGAGTCTTCAAGCTATGAGTGAGAAGCTTCCCCTCGTCAGCGTTGGCTTAGCGGTTTACAACGGCGAAAACTATATTCGTGAAGCCATTGATTCTATCCTGGGCCAAACCTTCCGGGACTTTGAGCTCATCATTACCGATAACGATTCGACCGATGGCACCCAGCAGATTTGCGAGGCATATGCGGCTCAGGATGAGCGGGTTCGGTACGTCCGTAATCCCGAGAATATTGGCTGTACACAGAATCAGAATTACACGGCCAAACTGGCGCGGGGGAAGTACTTCAAGCTTGCGGCCCACGATGATGTTTGTGCGCCTACAATGCTGGAGAAGTGCGTTGCGGTCTTAGAAGAGAACCCCGATGTTGTTCTTGCATTTCCTCAGGCTCAAGTCATTGATGATGAAGGAAAGCCCCTGGAAAAGGGAATTGGTAAGAACGATGAATTGTATGTTGGGATGACCAATGCCAATGTGCATCTGCGAGTGGATTCTTCCAAGGCTCATGAGCGATTTGGAGATTTGGCTTGCTTCCCCCATTCGGGTCACCACCTCTTCGGCGTTATCCGTCTAGAATCCTTAATGCGTACGCCATTGATGGGGACTTTTGCGGGAACAGATTTGGTGCTGCTGGCACGGTTAAGTCTTTTGGGGCGGTTCTACGAAATTCCTGAGCAACTGTTCTTCCTGCGTCGCCATGAAGCGCAGTCCCTCAGTATCAATGCGATTTCCAGCCATTTGCTGTCGATTTGGTACGACAAGTCTCGGCGGGGGCGTTTGAACTTTCCTCGATGGGAGCGCTTTCTGCGTTACGCGGCGGCGGTTCAAGAAACTGAGATGTCGCCCCTTGGCCGTATGAGCTGCTACGGACAACTCGCTCGCTTGCTTAAGGTGAGTTGGAAAGGGATGGCGAAGGATGTTGCTGTGGCCTCGATCCAGCTTGTGGATAAGCTCCACGGCAGTCTTGTGAAGACACAGATGGTAGAAGTTTATGAAGGTCATCGTGAGGAACTGCTTCTTGGCCGGATTCCTCGCCTTCAGTAGAGGCTGATTGGGTGAGTGTGTCTTGTTCGTCGGGATTATCTTGTTCGTCGGGATTCTTCTGAGGGCGAGAGTATCAATGCCCTACGGTATCAATGCAGCAAAGGGGGGGATGGCTGCAAGCCATCCCCCCCTTTGCGATGGGACTATTCCCTGTGGGAGTTATTACCCTCACCTAGAGCCCGTGTTTTGAGTTTGAGTTTGAGGGACGATCGCATTCAAGCAAACGCGATCGCTCTCCGGTCGGACTCTCACCGTCTCTGCTGTCTCTGATCTAGACCTTTTTCAGCCAGCTAAACATGGCCCGCAGATCTTTACCCACTTCCTCGATGGGGTGTTCTGCTTCACGACGGCGCATGGCAACAAAACCAGCCTTGCCGGATTGGTTCTCCAGCACAAATTCGCGAGCGAACTGACCGGTCTGAATTTCGGTCAGGATCTGCTTCATCTCAGCCTTGGTTTCCTCGGTAACAATGCGAGGTCCCCGAGTCAGATCGCCGTACTCAGCAGTGTTGGAGATGCTGTCGCGCATGGTGGCAAGACCACCTTCGACGATCAGATCCACAATCAATTTGACTTCGTGGAGGCACTCAAAGTAGGCCAACTCGGGCTGGTAGCCTGCTTCCACGAGGGTCTCAAAACCGGCCTTGATGAGAGCACTCAAACCGCCACAGAGAACCACCTGCTCACCGAAGAGGTCTGTCTCGGTTTCTTCACGGAAGGTTGTTTCGAGGATACCCGCGCGCGTGCCGCCAACACCCTTGGCGTAGGCCATGGCGCGATCGCGCGCTTGACCGCTGCCATCTTGATAAACGGCGAACAGTGCCGGGACACCCTGGCCTTGCTCATAGGTGCGTCGCACCAGGTGACCCGGTCCCTTGGGGGCGATCATGACGACATCGATATCGGCCGGGGGCACGATCTGGCCAAAGTTGATGTTGAAGCCGTGGGCAAAGGAGAGCACATCCCCAGCCTTGAGGTTCGGTGCAATCTCGCTTTCATAGATTTCCCGCTGCACTTCGTCCGGCAGGAGCACCATAATCCAGTCCGCAGCTTTGGCTGCATCGGCGACAGAATGAACTTTGATGCCAGCGGCTTCGGCCTTAGCTGCAGACTTACTGCCTTCGTAGAGGCCCACAATCACGTTGACCCCGCTATCCTTTAGGTTCTGGGCGTGGGCGTGGCCTTGGGAGCCATAACCAATGATTGCGACGGTTTTACCGTTAAGTAAATCGAGGTTCGCATCGGGGTCGTAATACATGCGGGCCATGGGGCGTTCCTACTCCTAATCGTTCTGTGCGTCTTAAATGCATTGACAAGCTTAAGATCTTATCAAAGGGAGGTGGATGCTTGGAACACCACGTATCTAGGAATACTTAATTAAGCATTTCGACTACTGGAATCATCACGGAATTAGGAGAAGACGATGTTGGAACTCCATTGCCATACGACTTGCTCCGATGGAACGCTAACGCCGACCCAGTTAGTCCAGCAGGCCCTAAAGACCGGTGTCAAAGTGTTGGGGATCACAGACCACGATACGTTGGCAGGCTGGGATGAGGCTCGTCAGGCTGCTGCGGGTCAGGATTTAGAGATCGTACCGGGCCTAGAATTGAGTACGACGGAACAGGGGAAATCGGTCCATATTCTGGGCTTTTATCCAGATCCAGAGAAGCTAGCGCCTTTCCTGGAGTCCCGTTTGGCAGGACGGAGGACACGGGCGATCGCCATGGTCGAGAAACTGCGAATCCTGGGTTATCCCGTTGAGTTGCCTGACACTGCTCCAGGGATGGCACCGGGGCGACCCCACATCGCAGCAGCCCTAGTGCGGGCAGGCCATGTGGAGACTCATCACGAAGCCTTCGATCGCTTTTTGAAGGATGGTGGACCGGCCTACGTTGCCTACGAGCCCCTGGGTACCTGCGAAGGTATTCGAGAGCTGCGACGTTGTGGTGCGGTGCCGGTTTGGGCCCATCCCTACCTCTGGAAAGCGGGCTCTGTTCCCAAGGCCGTGCCCAAATTTGTGGAGGCAGGCTTAATGGGCTTGGAGGTCTATCATCCCAGCCATATGCCTCACCAACGAGAGGCCCTGATGGCCCTCTGTGAGCAACATGGGCTGATTATGACCGGGGGAAGCGACTACCATGGCCCCCGTCCTGAAGAGAACCTAGCTCAGGACGATGAGCGCCACGGTGATGCTCCCCAACTGAATCGCTTTGCATTACCCCGAACGCTTCTGGGACCGTTGAAGGCGGCGGCGGAGCAGAACCAAACCACCCACTAGGCCTATTGCTGTCAGTGGAGAAGCTTCTGGGATTTCGGTGCTTTGAGGAGAAGGCGTTGAACCTGGAAAAGGACTGGGCTGTGGGCTTGGAGTGGATGGAGCGGTGGGTGTCGGTCCAGGAACTGGGCTGGGCTGGGAAACTGGGCTGGGCTGGGAAACTGGATTCGGTTGAGGAACTGGATTCGGTTGAGGAATTGGATTGGGCTGGGAAACTGGTGGCTGTGGGATTTCTTGAACCCTTGCCTGGAGTTCCCCCGTCACCTGAAGATTGTCAATATTCCAACTGCCTGAAACGCGACGTGAGTTGTAACCATAGAATCGGAAGCTGACCGGTTCTTGAAGGTTGCTAAATTCGTTGGGCAGAGCAACGAGTTGGTTCGCGCGGAACTGGGCTGAGCGGGGAACGTTGGTTGAGGCGATCGCCGAGCTGTAGTTATCTAAACTCGACCGCACCTCCCAGCTTTGAGGACCACTACTGCCGCTTTGCTCATCAAAACTCAAATTTTGTAGACTCAGCGAAAACGCATCGTCAGGGGTTGCTGTGAATTCGAAGTAGGCGTTCGAGTCGAAACCCTGTCGGCTCCAGTTGCGAGCACCATAGGCTTGACCGCCTTGGGCATCACTCACGAGGCGAGGGCTATCATCACCGATATACCGAAATTCCCCTAGATCTAATCCCGTTGCCACCGGGTTCGCAACCAGGGGCTGATTGGAATCATCAAAGCTATAGCGGCCTAGGCTTGCAGCTTCTGCCGGGCTGCTAAGGACTAGCCCCGCTCCTGCTGCTATACCCAGGGTTGCGACGCATCTAAGCGATGGCCTCTGCCATTGGTGGAGCTGTTGGATGAGTTGCCGTTGGAACAACGTTATCTGCCGGATTATCTGCCGGGAGACCACACGAGAATCTTGACGCCCATGAGTTGATGCTGCCATGTCACAATCTTGCCGAATTAAATCGTGGTTCGAGAGAAACCATTCTGAACAAGAATGTGTATTTTCAACCAATGAGCCACAGAACTTCAAAAATCTTTTATATTCTGGCGGAAAATAATAGTTCTCCCCCTAAAGCTCTGTTCAAAAACTTAGGACATATCCAAAAAACAAAATACCTGTCAGGGCAGATTGAGCCGGTCAATTATCGTTCTGATGAAAAGACACTGGACAAACTCTGCCCCTATCCCAGGGGCGATCGCTTCGTAGAAATCGCCCTAAAGGCGCCATTGCTCTCTTAGCCCTCGCTCCCTCAAAGGGACGATGCAATGGGGTTAGTCTGGGGCTAGTCAGTGGGGTTAGTCGGTGAGGTTAGTCGGTGAGGTTAGTCAGTGAGGGGTTAATCATTGATGGCACCCGAGTAGACCAGTCCCTTCGGGACATCGAGAGTAAGGACGGAACCCTCACGAATGATCTGCGTGGCTCCCTTGACGCCGACAATGACGGGAATGCCTAGCTGAAGACCAATGACTGCGGCATGGCTGGTCATGCTTTCCTCTTCCGTCACGAGACCTGAGGCGTGATGGATGCATTCGATCAAGCTAGCATCGGTTTTCGGGGCGACGAGGATATCACCGCTATTAAATTGCTGGCTGAGTTCGGGAGAACTCGGACTTGCAACGCGAGCAATGCCAGTAATACGTCCTTGACCCACACCAATACCCTGACCCAAGACAGCATTGACGAGTTCAACTTTGATCAAGTCTGTTGAGCCGGATACGCCTTTGAGGGTTCCAGCGGTCGTGACGACGAGGTCGCCGCCTTTCAGCATGCTTTTTTCCTGGGCAACGTTAATGGCGGCCTGGAACGTTTGATTGGTTGAAGGCAGATCCAGCACGAGTAAGGGACGCACCCCCCAAACGAGCTGTAATCGTCGAGCGACATCGACCTGGGGCGTGACCGCCAGAATCGGCGCTGTTGGTCTAAACTTCGACACATTTCTGGCTGTCGCCCCAGACTTGGTCAGGGTCATAATGGCGGAGGCATTGAGCTGGTCTGCAATTTGCCCCACGGCCTGACTAATGGCGTTGGGAATTTGCCCCTGTTGCCCCCGCTCTTCCGGTGGCGTTGGAATGGGCTGGTCCTGTTCAATCCGCTCAGCAATGCGAGCCATGGTTGCGACGGCTTCGACCGGAAAGTCACCCACAGCCGTTTCATTGGAGAGCATAACGGCGTCGGTTCCGTCCAGAATGGCGTTGGCGACGTCCGAAATCTCAGCCCGGGTGGCACGGGGATTATTCACCATGCTGTCCAACATTTGGGTCGCGGTAATCACCGGCATACCGTAACTGTTGGAGAGAGAAATCAATCGTTTTTGCAGTAACGGGACCTCCTCCGCAGGCATTTCTACGCCCAGGTCACCCCGCGCTACCATGACGCCATCCGAGAGAGACAGGATTTCCTCGATGTTTTCGATGGCTTCGTGCTTTTCGATTTTGACAATGACAGGGACGTCCTTGCCCGCGCTAGCGATAATCTCTTTGATCTCTCGCACGTCTTCAGGGTTGCGTACAAAACTAAGAGCGACCCAGTCAACGCCCTGATCAAGACCAAACATCAAATCAGTCCGGTCTTTATCGGTCAACGCCTTGACCGACAAATAGACACCGGGGAAGTTAACGCCTTTATTGTTAGAGAGCTTGCCCCCCACAACAACGCGACAATGCAGTTCCTGGGTTGTCTTGTTGATCTTTTCGACGACCATCTCAACTTTGCCATCATCCAGCATGATGGTGGCACCATCGGGGACTTCGTCGGCGAGCTTGTTGTAGGAGACGTAGCTTCGCTCCTGGGTGCCTGGAATCTTTTCGCTGGTGAGGACAAAGGGATCGCCGGGTTTGACCACGATGGAATCGTTCTCAAAGCGACCCAGACGAATTTTAGGGCCCTGCAAGTCCTGCAAGATACCGACGGGTTGGTTTAACTCAAAGGAAATCTGGCGAATGAGGCGAATGCTTCGCTGGTGATCCTCGTGGGTTCCGTGGGAGAAATTCAGACGCAGGGTTGTCGCCCCCGCCTCAATGAGGTTGCGCAGAACGTCCGGTTTGCTGGTCGCGGGACCAATGGTGGCAACAATTTTCGTTCGGCGCTGGGAGGATTGGGGCTGCATTAATCGTGCGACTCTTCGGGATCAATAGAAATGTCTGGGGAAATGTTTGGGCGCAATGTCCAATTAGAATTGAGGCTATCACGGCAGGTTGCCCCTACAGGCGTCTGCTTGCCGACAACCCAACGGATTATCCTGGCTGATGTGATGGGGGTCCCCCATGGTGGCGCAGCAGTTCAGGCGATTCACAAGGGCTCAGGGAAGTGCTGGAAAGCAGTTATGGATGGTATCACAGAGCCTAAGCTATGCGAGCAGGTATCGACCGCTTAATTGAAAATTTAAGTCAGACCATTGTGGGAAAGCATGAGGCTATTCGTTTCGTGATGGTGTCTCTGCTCGCGGGAGGACATACGCTGCTTGAAGATGTCCCCGGAGTGGGCAAAACGTTGTTGGCGAAGTCTCTCGCCCGTTCTATCGACGGAAAATTTCAGCGTGTACAGTGCACGCCGGATCTGCTGCCAAGTGATGTGACGGGAACCAATATCTGGAATCCAAGCCGGGGAGAGTTTGAATTTTTGCCTGGGCCGGTGTTTGCCAATATTCTTTTGGCCGATGAGGTGAATCGAGCGACTCCCCGAACCCAATCTGCTCTGTTGGAGGTGATGGAGGAGCAGCAGGTAACCATCGATGGACTCTCTCGTCCGGTGCCTCGTCCGTTTTTTGTGATTGCGACACAAAATCCAGTGGAATATCAAGGGACATTTCCGTTGCCGGAGGCGCAGATGGATCGATTTTTGTTGGCGCTGTCTCTGGGATATCCGACGGAATCCGAGGAGTTGATGATGTTGCAACGATTGCAGCAGGCAACGCCTGTGGAAGCGCTAAAGCCCTGCATCTCTTTGGAGGAAGTGCAGCAACTTCAGCAGCATTGTCGTGCGGTGAAGGTTGAGGAATCGTTGCAACGTTACATGTTGGCGCTGGTGAGGGCGACTCGGGAGGATGAGGCGTTGACCCTGGGGGTGAGTCCCCGAGGTTGTGTGGCACTCCATCGAGCCGTTCAGGCGATCGCCTTCCTCGATAATCGTGATTTTGCACTGCCGGATGATGTCAAACTGCTTGCCCCAGCCGTGTTAGCCCATCGGGTGATTCCGTCGGGCAGTGAATCAAGCCGCACTGTTATTGAGCGACTTCTGAATACAGTGGCTATTCCCGACTCGGAAATGCTCGTGGGAAAGTAGCTGACGAATCTATCGCAGGCAATCCCAGCAAAAAACGCTAGGCCAATGCCTGATCCCGCTGTTGCGCCATGGCAACATTGGCGATCGACATTCCTAGCGTTTTAATCATTCGCTTTCGGATGGGAAAGCGTACCCGGTAGAATTCTAACCCTGTCAAACCGCCCTGGCCTAGGAGCAAATCCTTTCGTCATGATGACGCTCTCGTTTGCTCCAGTCTTCCATTTCGGCCCTTTTCTCCTTCAGACAATCATTTTTCCTTCAGATAATCAAACGTCTGGAAGGCAAACGTCTGGAAGGCAAACGTCTGGAAAGAAAACTAATTCGGATTGGAGCTTTCGGAGGTAATCATCAGACAGTGCTCTAGGAAATCGACCTGGTAGTCTTTCCAAAAAGATTTGGGGCTGATGCGCAGATGGAAACCCTCTTGAAAGAGGGGCTGAGTCAGATATTGCCAAACGGGGAACTTGAGTGAGAATTGTTTCTGGCTTTCCATAGGTTCAAACCGTGAACGAGTGGGAGGAGTTTGGGGTAATTCAATCGTTAGTCCGGTCGTGATGCGAACCAATGCTCAGACTGCGCTCAAGTAGCGTTACGTCCACTTGTCGCGATGACATCTGATCACTGAACCTGGCATGGGGGGGAGTGCCGAGGTCTGAGGTTGCCGAAGAGAAGGGTGCGAAGCCTCAGGCGCAGGAAAACTGCATTGGACCGGAGCTGTGCAAATCTTTAATGCACTACTTTTAAACTGCCCATCTGTTCTCAGGCAGTTCATACCTAAAACTACGGAATCTCTTGACATGTTGATGAGAAGGGGGCCGTATCTGCACGATGCCCATGCATCAGATAAAAATTAGCCACCTTGAAGCTGTCCTAAGCCGTTACGAATTTCATCCAGATGCGGGATGAAATTTTGGACAGGAAGTGGTGAAGTGAAGCTGGGTGTAATTATCGCCATGGAGTTCTCTTGCAACAGTGTCTGCCCCTGTTCCATGGCAGCGATCGAATCTGTGATTTAGGCGAAACTCATGTTGATGAAAGTTAGATTGTGGGTGCTGTTGACGAGATTAAGTCTGGGAGGGGTCAGTGTTTTTGTGCCAGCTCTTCTGGGGATGACAACGGCCCAGGCCCAGCGTGTGATTGATGTGACGCCCAGCGTTAACAGTCAAACGGTATCTCCAGATACTTCAATTTCTGGTGTTTTTGAGAATGAAGCCGGTGTTTCTGTCAAAGCAGGGTCCGTCAAAATTCTTCTCAATGCTCAAGACATTACGTCCCGCAGTACGATTACGCGAAGTTTCTTTAGCTATCGCCCCAGTGCTCCCCTTCCGGCTGGGGACTATACGGTACGCCTGGACTATGAATCGACTCAGGGGCAATTGCGCAGCGTCAGCTGGAATTTTACGGTGCGCCCCCAGGTGACATTGACCGTCAGTCAGGTCACCCACAATGCTGCGGAGGGTCTGAGACCTGGAGCGACGTTCCTGGTGACGCTCAATGGGACTCGGGGAGGCCGAGCCTCTGTTTTGCTTGTGGAAAATGGACGAACCGTGCGTGAGATTCAGGCTCAGGAGTCTTCGGCTGGAGTTTACACTGCAACCTTGCCCGTGGCAGTTGACAGTGATGTGCGTGAGGGGGTTGTGATCGGTCGGCTCGAAAGCCAAGGGGTCGTGACCTATGGGGCCGCTGCCCAGCCCGCAATGTTTGGTGTCCAGGCCCAGGCTTCGACGCCGCCGACGTCCTCGAATCCTTCGCAGCCCGGCAGTTCGCCGCCGACGACGGGGAGTGGAACTTCAAGTACGCCTGCGACATCTGCTCCGTTAACGGCTCCTAGGGTGACGAGTCATCAGGATGGCGATCGCATCCAGACCCGTGGCTTCACCCTCAGTGGCGAAACCAGTCCCAGTGCCCAAGTCAATGTTGTTGTTACCGCAACGACTCCTATTCTCGGCGGGGTCGTGAACATTGGTGGGGATCGCTTGATCAATCAAGTCGTCCAGGCCGATGCCCAGGGACGCTTTGAGCTTGAAGTCCCCTCCCCTGCCATACTTCAGCGCGGCACACGCTATACCGTTGAGCTGACTGCTGAACTCCAGAATCAGACCAGCAAAACGACGACACTGGAGTTACGCCAGCGCTAACTGAACGTGTCCCCCTTAACGCAATATTGCCTCAGGGGCGATTGCTGCATCGTTAAAGGGCTGGGCTAGGGACGGGTCTGCAATGGAGTCATCCACCGAAAGGGGCTTGGCTTGTCCCTGGCTCTGCCAGATGGCGATTGTTTCGGGGCCACCGGCCAAGGCTTCATCGCTGATGATGGGCGGGGCAAGATTGAGCTGTTTTCCGGCCTGCAAGAACCACAGCCCCGTCGCTGTAAAGCCAACCTGTTGGCCTTCGGGGTTGTTCTTGCTGGCATTCCACTGTTTGTCTAACGCTTGGGCATCTTTTCTCGGTGGCGTCGTCACGGTAAACAGGACTTCGTCTGCGGGGTCATAGCTCTGATTGCCGTTGGGCAGATGAACTTGCCACGACTCAGCGGGCTCCCCATCCGGTCCGGATTGCCAAATTTGTAGGCTTGCTTCCCAGCGCCCATCGTTAACCTGAATCGCCTTGCGATCGAGGATAGAAAAACTGTCTGCACTGTCATCGGGCATGCCTGGTTCTATCGCCGTGAGTTGACGGAGCCCTTGGATGGTTAGCTCAGTGCCATCAGGCAAATTGGTGCTTCCTGACAATTTGTAGGCGCCAACCTGACGACTGGGCTTGACCTCCAAAGAGAGTTGGGTCAGGTCTGCTTGAGAGGATTGGCACCCTGCGATGGCAAGGCTTGTACCGAGGAGAGCAAGGGGGAGGAGCCGTTGCATTGTCATGGAGAATTACAGGGAAAGACAGGTGTGAAAAGATAGTCTGGGTCAGGAAAATCTAGAAGGAAACGGTGTTTTGCGCAGGGGGCTCAAGGGAAATAAGCCTTCATTGGGGAGGACCGCTAATGTCTTGACGCTCGATTTCCTGACGATCGAGTTGCCGAGGATTAATCACGTCGCCATGGTCTAGAGCCTACTTATTTACTACTGATTATTCCCGCTTTGCCGGGATAGTTTTCGTCCGTCAGTCTATGGGGTGCGCTGGGGTCTGGCTGAGCAAATTGTTCCTTCGGTTTATCTTTAGCTCCCCATGTGAATCAGACCGCAAGTTTGTGGCACTCTATGATTATTCTCTAAGCAGTTGGCAATTCCAGTTAGATCGCGTACCGTGGGTAACTGTGTGTCAAAAAATATACATGCGGCCAGCCGTGAAATCATCGCTTGGGTGTAGGCTGCGTATCGATCTACTTAGAGTCAGGCCCGCGATGGCACCGTTTCAGCTGTTCTAACCCTTGGTGTGTGAGGCATGGCCAGTCAGTTCCTTCGTTTATTTGCAATTTTGTCATCCCTGACTCCAGCGTCTTCTGCGACGCCCAACCCTTCTATGCCAGGTCAACTCGCAGGGGCTGCCCGGCGCCTCTGTTCTGTTGGCTCTCTCTCTGTGATGTTGGCATCGGGTATTCTCCAGGCCCAGGCATTGCCGGTGGAAAGTGAACGGGTGGATGCAGGTGAGTCGCCCTGGGGCGCTGTTCCTGCGCCGACGCCCGAGATGTTGGCTGCTGATCGAGCATTGGCAGAGTCCCGAGTTGTACCCGCTGCGCAGACGGCGCGATCGCTGGTTGTTTCAGCAGGGCAACCCATTTCGTTGCAGGCTACGGATGCTGGTGAAGTGTCTGATGGCTCTGATGGCATTTCTGATGAGATTGATGCTTCGCCTCAGGCGAAGGATGCTAGCGAAGCGCCCAGTGGCATCGATGTTGAAGTGGCGGTCGAGGTACCTGTGCAGGTGAGCAGTGACCCTCACATCATTGCTGCGGCCTCTGTACCTGCCCAGCGCTACCGCTCTGTGGAGGCTAAGCCTGTTGCACCGTCTCAAGGCGAAGCGTCGTCGGTTTCCTTTCAAGCGACTGAAGCTGCTTTGATTGAGCAAATGGCGGCATCCCGTGATGATGAACCCGCTCTCGATGCTGGCCAGCGTTCGGCTTCTCCCGTCTCATCTGTGGTTCCTGCCTCTCCCTCTGTCCTTTTGGACCAGCCTTTGGCAGATGTCTCCCCACCTGTTCCGTCCAGTCCTGTTGTTAAGCCCAAGTTGCGTCTGAGCCGAGCCGCTCAGCCGATCAAAGCGACGGAGCTGGCGATGCCAGCTCCTCCTGCGCCCCGATCGGCGATTCGTTCTACGACGGCTCCTCGTTTGCTGGCGGATAAGGACCTGAATACGCCTCTGCTGGGACAGTTGGCCCGTCGTTCTTCGACAATGTCTCGGGAGCCATTGCCTGTGCTTGCTCCGGCGGCCTATCCAGGTCACGCTATGGAGTCTGCTTCCGATGCCACCGCCTCCCCAGCAGCGGTGGTGGGCCAAGCCCTGCCGCCTCTCTCCCCAGCCTACGGTCAGGCCCCGATGGCTGCCCCAGCTTATGTGCCGGGGTACGGGCAACCCTTACCCCAGCAGGGGTATCCCCAGTACGCCCAGCCTCAATACGTCCAGCCATACGCCCAGCCTCAGGCCACCCCCCAATACCCTCCGCAGCCCTATTACGGTGCACCCGTGGGGCAGCCGATGGCCTATCCGGTGATGCCCCAGCCCTACTATGTCGTGTATTCCCCCACCGGAATGCCGATGTATATGGCTCCGGTGCAGCCCTATCCCATGGCGGGTTATGGCGCATCCGGTTACGCTCCACCGGGTTACGCCGCACCGATGGCTCCAACGGTGCCGGGAGTTCCGGCTGTGGGCTATCAAGCTCCTGGCTCGCCAGTTCCCGGTTACGCCCCTGCACCGGGTTACCCCGTGGCGTATCCAGCTCCAGCCTATCCTCAGGTCGGTTACGCGGCACCGGGATATCCATCTGTGGCTTATCCCACTCCATCGGCTTATTCAACGGCTCCGGCTGCGGCAATGCCGGGCTATGTCCCGGTCAATCCCCCGGTCTATCCCAATGGCAATTATGCTGGGGCGCCTCAGCAGCTATCTCCCCAGCCTGCTGCTCCGTTCTACGGTGGTAACGTTGCTGCCGCGCCAGCCCAACCCCTGCTTTTGCCCTCCCCTCCCCTCCCAGGTAGCTACGGCAATAACTTTGGCTTGGTTGGCTCTGCTTCTTCGGCCACCTATGCGCCCATCCCGGCGCCTCCTGGATTGAATCAGCCATCGGCTTGGGGCAATGCTTCGCTTTCCCCTGGTGCTTCTCCCGGTGGTCTGCCTGCCTGGCCCACAAGCTTGTCGGGGCAGCCTGTTCCTAATCAGGTCTTGCCGGATCAGCCTTCCATGGATTCCCCTCCCCTTGATCCCCAGCCTGTTTTGGCGACGCCTGCGGGCACACTGCCGACGGTTGGGCAGCCTACTGGTGCTGCTGTTGGAGGCCCGCTGGATGGACCCGCTACGGTACAAACCTCCCCGGGCGTCACCACACCGCCGCCGGTACCCGAGGTTCAGCAAGGGGCAAGCTTGCCTCAGTTTAGGGATGGCCAACTGCTGCGGACCAATGCCTTGGCCCGCCCGAACTATTTCCTCCAGGGCGTTTTTCTTTCGGAAGGGAGTGATACGTCTACCCGGGCTCGGATCACGACGACCTATCCGCTGACCTCCAATTTGCTGTTTGGAGGCTCGTTTGATGTTTCTACGGGGGACTCATTTGCGGTTGGAGAGAGCAATGGATTCACTGTGAATGAGCTCTATGCGGCGGCTTCCCTGGAACAGCTTCCTAATCTTCGCTTTGCAGTGGGTCAGTTGGATCTGACCTCCTATTTTGATCGCAATAGTTTTGCGAAGGATTCTGCAACTCATTTCTTCAACACGGCTTTTCAGACCAATCCGGCGCTCAGTGCGACGGGTATTGCCTCCCGTACAGGCATGCTGCTCAACTGGACGGCCACGGACAACATTGAGCTGAAGGCGGCGGCGTTCTCTTCGGATGATTCGCTGGGTGGCTTTGCCCTTGATGGTTTTGCTGGAGAGGTGGGGGTTCGCTATGGCAACGCCATTATCCGGGGTACCTATGCGTCGGATAAGGATTCGGGCAATGATGATGGCTTCCAGGAAGTCTTTTCCATTGCTCGTTCAGATGGAGGCACAGGGCTGCGCAGCGGCGATCGCGAACAAGCCTACGGTGTCAATGCCGAATGGTATGTCCCCAATCTCAAAATGGGCTTGTTTGGCCGCTATGGTCGCTACGAAAACTTGGACTTAGATGAGGGCGGCGACACCTTTGGCCTCGGCTTCAATTTCCAAGATGTCTTCAGTCAAGACGATCGCATTGGACTAGCCTACGGTCGGAATCTCTCTAACGAGAGTCTACGCCGCGACTTCAATATTGAACCCGCGCCGGATGTGCTGGAATTGTTTTACGATTTTCGCTTCCTTCCTAACTTGCGTTTGGGCTTTTCGCTTCAGGGCAGAGATGAGTTTTCCGAGGCCGTTGCTGGTTTTCGTCTCAAGGCAGAGTTTGACCCAGTGCCCCGGGGTAACCTGACAAATAGATAAGGGTTGCAGGTTGCCCAGGCTAAAAATGCTTGGGCGAAGGAATAGAGCGGCTAAGCATCAAGCCCGTGACCAAGACATCGGACCTTACGATACGTTGTTCAAAATTTTTATCGACACCAGCGCCATGCTTCCGCGTATTCGGACATCACAGTTTGTCCTCAGTTTGGGATTGGGGCTGGCCCTTGCCGGAACACCTGCAATCCTGGCCCAGGAGTCATCTGTTGCCCAGGCTCAGCAATCCATTCCCACCCAGGTTCGCCGGGGCTATTCCCTCCTGGGTCGTGATCAGGTCGATCAAGCCATCCCTGTCTTTGAGCGGGCGGTGGAGCGCTATCCCAATGTGATGGAGGCGAAGTTGGGATTGGCGATCGCCTACCGTCGTGCCGGTCGTGATCTCGATTCCTGGAATGCTTACCAGGCCGTGCTCAAGCAAGACCCAGACAATGCCTTGGCTTTGAAGACCGTGGGGCTACTTGGCGGTTTTCGCCCTGAGTGGCAACAGCCCGGTATTGAGGCGCTGAATCGCTTTCTCGCCCAGGAACCTGACGATACAGAGGCCCTTGCCCAACGGGCGCTGCTTCAGGGATACCAGGGACGTTTTGCCGAGGCTGTCGCGGACTATGAGGCTGTCTTTCAGCGGGGAGGATCTACCCCAGAAGTTCTGCTCGGAGCGGCCCAGGTTTATACCTACAGCGGTGATTTTGCCCGGGGGCTGGATCTGTTTCGTCGTTATGAGGCAACCGGTGGGGAGATTGACCGCAATGCGGCGATCGCCTATGCCCGTGCCCTGCGCGGCAGTGGGAATGCAGTGGCCGCGATTCGGTTGCTGGAAGGTCAGCTGACAAACAGTACCGATGAATCGGCGCTTCAGCTTCGCTCGGAGCTCGCGCAGGCCTATCTGGATGCGGGACGTCCAGCGGATGCCCTGGCCCTCCTTGATGCCCTGCGAGGTCGTCGGGAGGCCCGTCTTCCCCTGGCCCGGGCTCTGAATGAAATTGGTCAATCCCAGACGATTCCAGAATTGTTGACTGAAGCTGCGGCACTCTACCGCGCCGAACTTCAGGAAACGCCAGCCCCTTCCAGCTCGCTCCTTTTGGAGGTCGCTGATGTTCTCAGTGGGATTCCGGCGGAGCGACCCTATGCTCGCCAGCTCTACCAGCAGCTTGCTCAGATGGAGCCCGCTAACCGAATTGTTGCGCTCAAATTGGTGGTTCTCGACAACCAGTTGGGCCAGGTGAATCAGGCTGAAACAAGGCGGCGGGTCCTGACCCTAGTCCAGCCCTTGCCCAATTCGGCCTCCGAGCAGCGAGCCTTGGCTCAGGCGCTGGTTCCCCTCGATCCGTTTGTGGAATTGTTGCCGGTTTATCAGCGCCTCCTTGCCGCCAATGTCGAAGTGCCGTTCCTGAATTTTCGGGTGGCGCAATTGCTCATCGAGCGAGAGGATTTTTCGGGCGCCCTGGCTTCCCTCTCGGTTTATCAACAGACTCCCAGTGGTGCCCAGGATCTCGCTCCGCAACTGCTCTATGCGGATATTGAGCGGTTGCAAAATCGTCTTGAGGAAAGCGCCACCCGTTACATTGCCATTTTGAATACTGGCACCAACGACGAGGAGATTCGCTCTGCGGCGGTGCGAGGACTGGCGGGCATCCGTCTGGCCCAAGGCCGTCCCCAGGATGCGTTGGCGCTCTATGACCAGCTGTTGGCCGCAAATCCTTCGGACCTGCAGCTCCAGCTTGCTCGGGCCACGATCGCCTTCCAGCAGGACCTGATTACCGATGCGGATGCAGCGGCCATGCTGAATCTGTGGCTGGCGACTCGTCCAGGTGAGACGGTCCCAGAACTCTACACCCTGGCGGCGGCACTCCCCACGGACCGGGCCCGTGAGCCGCTCTACCAGCTCCTGTCGGTGGGGGATCCGATGTTTATTCCCATCCAGGTTCGTTGGGTGGAAGCGGTCTCCCAACGCAATCGCTTTGAGGGACGGGCGCTGATGGACCGTTTGGTCAATGATGCGCGGGTGGCCAATCCCAACCAGCCTTTCTCCTACTTGCTGGAGGCCCAGATGGCCCAAGCGCTGGGTCAGCTGGAGCGTTCTAGCGTGGCCTATGGGACGATTTTGCAGCGAGAACCCTACAACGATTCTGCCTTGGCCGGTTTAGCGGGGCTGCGGTTTCAGCAGCGACGCTTTGGCGATGCGAAGGACCTCTATACGCAGCTGTTGAGCTACAAACCGGGCGATCGCCTGGCCATGCAGTCCTTGGCAGAATTGCTTTTAGTTGAGGGCCGCAAACTTGATGCCCTCGATCAATTCCAGGAGGTCGATCGGGCAACGGGCACCCGTTCCACCACCACAGCCTTGAGGATGCGCCAAATTCAAGAAGATTTCCTCCGGCAGCGGGGATTTCAGCCTGCTTGGGAGCGTTTCTAGGGCCTCATCAACCCCTTAGAAACCTATGGCGTGAGCAAACGTCACTGGAAATATCGATTAAACACCTGGCTTGATGACCCACTCGGTGTTTAATCGATGTGCTTTCTTTACTGCGCTGGGGCGATTCATGTGCCATCGTCGTAAGAACTCGCGTTCCAATTGCTTGTCCTGGGAAATGAACCTTTTTTCTGCTCTTCGCCCCAAGCAAAGAACCTGGACTAGTGCATCTAGGCTGGTTCGAACAGCACCGGTTTTGTGCCTCTTGGGCTTACTGCTGCTGGCGGGATGTCGGAGTCCTGTTCCGGATCCGGACCCCGATCTGGGGCCGAATACCTCTAGCCCTAGTCCTAGCCCTTCCCCTCCCTTCTCTACGGATGATCCACTGGCCTTGGATCCAGATGTGCCCCGAGAAGCCAGTGCTGAGCTGCTGCTGGAAAGTTGGCAGGCCT
This sequence comes from uncultured Pseudanabaenaceae cyanobacterium, assembly GCA_938017515.1. Classification (GTDB taxonomy): domain Bacteria; phylum Cyanobacteriota; class Cyanobacteriia; order PCC-9006; family JAAUQQ01; genus JAAUOP01. The sequence continues at coordinate 8,283 of CALIJJ010000222.1, read as the reverse complement.
ATCGGCAGCAGTTCATTCAGTCCGATGGTCGCGTTATCGATTGGGAGGCTGAAGGGCGTTCTACTTCCGAGAGTCAGGCCTATGCCATGCTGCGGGCGGTGCTGATCGATGATCCAGACACCTTTGCAAAAACGCTGAAATGGGGAGAGGACAATCTCCAGCGCCGTAATAGCCCCGGTGGTGATATGCCTGGAGAGACCCTTTGGGCCTGGAAGTGGGGGGTGCAAGGCACGGAGCTGAAGGGAGCAGATAGCTCGGCGCAGAGTGCGCTCCTCCAGGAGGAGCTTGTTCAAACTCAATCGGTTGAAGAACAATCTCCCCCGAATCCATCACTCGAAAAGTCATTACTAGAAGAGCCATCGCCAGAAAAGCCATCGCTAGAAAATCAACCGAGCGCCGGTGGAATATCACCGACGTCGGGGCCAGTTTGGGGAATTATCGATGGCAACTTTGCGGTTGATGCGGATATTGATGCAGCCACGGCCTTAATCCTGGCATCACGTCGCTGGAATGAGCCTGCTTACCTGGCGCTTGCCCAGACGAAGCTCAAAGATATTTGGGACTTCTCCACCACCACTGTGGGAGAAACGCGTTATCTACTGCCAGGTCCAAAGGCAGCCTTTGAGAAGGATGAGCGCCTCATCCTCAATCCTTCTTACTACGCCCCCTATGCGTTTCGATTATTTGCCCAGGTGGACCCAGAGCGAGATTGGACAACCCTCGCCGATTCTAGCTATGAGGTTTTGGATAAGGCCGTGGCTCTCTCCGCCGCTGCATTGCCTAGCGACTGGGTTGCTCTGGATCGGGAGACTCAGGCGCTACAACTCCTGGATGGTACAGAGGCAGATGGTAGTGAAAATATCGTCAGTCACTATGCCTTCGATGCCTATCGGGTTTGGTGGCGTGTGGCCCTGGATGCCGTGTGGTTTGAAGCGCCTGCAGCAGAACGATTTTTGCAGAACAATCTCGTGTATTTGTCTCAGCAGTGGCGATCGCAGCAATCGATTCCTGCCCAAATGAGCCTAACGGGTAAGCCCACTGTTGATTATGAAGCGACATCCCAGTACGGCATGCTTTATGCTGCCTTCCAGCATCTTGATCCGCCAGTTGCCCAATCTATCTTTCAGAAAAAATTATTTCCGAGCTACCAAGATGGCATCTGGGATGATGCCTCTGCTTACTACAGTCAAAATTTAGCTTGGCTAGGTCTTTTCCCTATGAAATCTTTGCCTCCCCGACTGTTGCAACCCTAGCGTTTCCTGACGATCAAGCTTCATGGGCAATTTTTAGTCGGGATACTGCTATTCAGTGATTCTGTCATTGCCTTAATGAGTATTTCGTACATTGAAGGATTTAAAGCCAAGCTCAAATCCGAGTTGAAATTTTGATAGGCAGCATCAGATCACAGCTTAGTTCGGGTTGCTGTCTGGTATTTTTTAGTTCGGCTTATTGTTTTGTTCTTACGATTCCAGTGTGAATCACTAGACTTTGTATACAGAAAAATCGGCAATTTCAGTGTTTGCCCGTAGACCGTTCTAGGGCAAAGTCTAAATCTAATCATCAGGTCTCTATATTCAGCTAATCCTTGCTTCCCGGTGCAGCACCCTAAGTTGCATTTGGGAATCTTGATGTATATGGCCCCTTCAGCCATTCTCCTTCCCTTCGATGCACCCTTCGGGATTCTCTTAGTCTATGAAGCGCCCTCCCCATCGGCCCCCTTTGCCGGTAAATCCCCAGCACGGTCCACTCAGGCACCCTCTATTTCTTCAGGCCTCTTGGTTGCAGCGTTGCTTGCTACTGGTGGGTGTCGCAGGTCTTGCGGCATCACCGTTGCTGCCGCTCTTGCTTATGCCAGCTGCGATCGCCCAGGGTGAAGATCTGGAATCTCAAGAAGATGCTCTGATTAAGGAGTATGCGTTGCCGAGTGCGCCGCCTCCGGCCCCGGTCTATCGCCCCGCCCCGCGCCCCGCGCCTCGTCCCGCACCCATTGCCCGGCCCGCACCTGAACCGGCCTACGTACCTCCGGTCCGCCCCGCGCCTGAGCCAGCCTATGTACCTCCGGCCCGTCCAGCACCGGCACCCCGCCCTGCTCCGGTCGCAGCACCCGTGGCGGCACCCGTGGCTGTAGAAGAGGCTGAGCCCCCAGAAACGTCCACTCCATCAGCTCAGGCGACAGAGAAGCAGAGCGAGGAGACGGCTAAGGATGTGGGACCTGATAGTCGCTACATTTTGGAATTTAACCGCAGTCCTGTCGTTGGGAATAGCCTGCGTCTGCGGGGGGTTTACTCCGAACGCCGTTTGGGCTTTAACCGCCCCACGGCATGGGACATGCAGTCCGTTCAGGCTCTCATTCGCTATCAACACTCACCGGCCCTGCTGGCCGACCGCTCAAATCTGACAGTGCGTGTCAACGGTACCAGTGTGGGAAGCGTACCGCTGAATCAGAAGAAATCAGCGATTGGTGAAGTGCTGGTGGATATTCCACCGAGTCTGATCCAGGACTATAACGAAATTGTCCTAGTGGCGCAGCAAAATAATGATAAAAGCTGCTCCAACCCAGCGGATCCGGCGCTATGGACTGAGATCCTGCCGGACTCCAAGCTGATTATGGATTATCAGCCCAAGGCCGTTCCGCTGGCCTTTGATAACTATCCCTATCCCTTCTTTGATGAGCTAGCCCTTGATGCCAATCGCTTAGCCTATGCCTTACCCAGTCGTACCGACAAAAACTGGCTAACTGCAATTTCACGCTTCCACGCCAACATGGGACGGCGAGCCAAGCTTCGCCCGCTCAAGTCCCGTTTTGTGAGTGATGCAGCAGCTTTGGAATGGAATGAAGGCCTGGTGGTGGTGGGTACGCCCGAGGAGCAGGCGGCCATCTCCTCTCTCAAGCAGCTGCCGTTCAAAGTGGAAAAAGGCAAAGTCCTCGATGGTGAGGGTAAGGCTTTCCCGGCCAGCGTGGGTGTCTTGATGCTGACAACGCTGAATGACAACGTCAATCCAGTCCTAGTGGCCACAGGCAATGGCCCCGAGGGAGTACAGAAGGCAGTGCGTGCGCTCCAGGACGGGGGGGGTATCCAGTTGGCGACGGGACAGGGGCATGTCGTGACGGACGTGTCTGAGCCACAAACACCGGAATTACGCGAGTGGCCCGGTCACCTGCCGCTAGAAGACGAGTTTCGCCTGAGCACCCTCAAGCAACTAGATGGCAACGCTTTTGAAGATGTCACGGTTCGCACGTCTTCCACGCCTTCCATTGAGATCGATTTCCGGGCGTTGCCTGATGATCGCTTCCTGCGGGGGAACACCATGGAGCTGGTTTACAGCTATGGACCTCAGGTGGATCCTCGCACCTCGACCGTGGAGGTTTCCATCGATGATGTGGCGATCGCCGGTGAGCGGCTTACCAATGTCAAAGGAGAAACCAATGCCCGCTTTGATGTGACGCTGCCTGAGGAACTGATCAAGCCTGATTCCAAGCTACGCATTGGCTTTAATCTCAATCCTCGAGGCAGTGCAGACTGTGGCGTGGTGACCGATCGACAGCTTTGGGCGACGCTGCATCGGGAAACCTCCTTCCAGCTCAAGCGGGAAACGTCGGTGACACTGCCGGACCTGAAGTTGGCTCAAGTGGGTTATCCCTTTGCCGCCCCTCAGGATTTGTCCAGCACAACTTTGGTTGTGCCAGACCAGGCGAGTCCTGCTGTTTTGACCACGCTGTTGGAAGTGAGTGAGCGCTTGGGTCGCATGAGTGATTCCGACGACATTCAGCTTGAGGCCTACACCACCGCAACATTGCCCGATGATGTGAAAGAGTCAGAGCATTTGGTGGTGGTGGGAACGCGTGAGCGTTTCCCGCTCCAAGAGGTGCTTGAGACGGGAAGCCTTTCCCTGAGCCAGGCTTCCTTGCGCCAGTCCGGAGGCACAACCCTCCAGATGTTGTCTGATCGCCAAGGGATCATTAAGCAAGTCATTTCTCCCTGGAATAAGAATCGGGTTGTTTTGGCCCTAACGGCAGAGGAAGATAGTGGTCTGAAGACCATTCAGCAGGTGATTGAAAATGACACTTGGTTTTTCCAACTTGACGGCGATACGGTGTTGGTCAGCGCTAATTCCGCCAATCCCTCTCCCTACGATCCTAAAGCCTATGAATTTGAGATTCTGAAAGAGAGTAAGACTCGTCGTATTGAGGATGTCAGTGTCCTAAGTAAAGCTTCTCGCTTTATCCAGGAACGCTGGTTTGTTCTGCCGACGGCCATTGTTTCCCTGGCATTGCTTATGTACGGCATTTCTCAAATTTCTCTGAAGCGCGTTGACGGAGGATCGAAGTAAGCCATGAATTCCTACGATCCTTCCCCACGAACTCCCCGTTCTGGTGTTGTTAAAGTTCTGGTTGATAGTCTCCCCCGTGGCATCGAAACTTTGCTGGGCAGTGTTCCTTCAACGTTTTTGTGGGTGGTTTTGGGGATTTTGATGGTGCTGTCTGTTCCCCTGATTGTCACGCCAGTGACGGTGTGGCAACAGGGGGCCGTGGGCCTCATTATGGTCTTTCTCGGCTGGGGCATTGTTCAGATTGAGCAGCGCCAAAATGAGAAGCAAGCCAGCGAGTACCTGCACCTTTTTATTGTCTGGCTCAGTGCCATGACGACGTTGCGGTATCTCTATTACCGCACATCCTACACACTGAAATTGGATAGCTGGGTCGATGGTTTGTTCAGTTTGCTGCTTTTCGCAGCGGAACTCTACGCCATCATGACGCTGTTTTTGTCGTACTTTCAAACGCTGAAACTGCGTGAGCGCAAGCCTGTAGACTTGGCTGCTTTTCCCAAGGAACAATGGATGTCGGTCGATATCTATATTCCGACCTATAACGAGGATGTTGAAATTGTTCGCAAGACAGCACTTGGTGCTTTGGCGATCGATTACCCCGAGGAAAAAAAACGAGTCTATATCCTGGATGATGGTCGTGCTGAAAAGTACCGAGCTCGTCGCAATGCCTTGCAGCTCATGTGTGAAGAGCTGGGCTGCACAATGCTAACCCGGGATAATAATGACCATGCTAAGGCGGGCAATATCAACACGGCTCTCAAGCGGACGAGTGGAGACCTGGTCCTGATTCTGGATTGTGACCATATTCCCTCACGACAATTTTTGAAGCATACCGTGGGCTTTTTCTTCAATAAGAAAATTGCTCTTGTGCAAACGCCTCACTGGTTTTATAACCCCGATCCCTTTGAGCGCAACCTGCTCACGGGGGGGCGCATTCCCGTTGGTAATGAGCTGTTTTACAAGGTCATTCAGAAGGGCAATGACTTTTGGAATGCAGCCTTTTTCTGTGGGTCTGCAGCGGTGATTCGCCGGGACTATGTTTTGCAGGTGGGTGGCATTGCCGTGGAAACGGTCACGGAGGATTGCCACACCTCTTTCCGACTCCATTCCTTGGGGTATGAGTCGGTTTATTACGACAAGATCATGATTGCGGGGTTGGCCCCGGAGAAGTTCTCGTCCTACGTGGGCCAGCAGGTGCGTTGGGCTCGGGGCATGGCCCAGATTTTGCGCCTGGAGAATCCGCTTTTTAATTTGAAGCTGAAGCTGTCTTTGGCCCAGCGGCTTTGCTATTTCAGTGCAACATCTCACTTTTTCTATGGGTTTCCGCGTTTGATGTACGCGATCGCCCCCACCCTATTTCTTCTCTTTGGCATTAACCCCATTAAAGGTCTAGGTTTGGAAACCCTGGCCTACGCGCTGCCTCACATTATTCTTTCCACCTATGCCAATTTCATTCCCTATAAGAATGTCCGATTCTCTTTCTGGAATGAAATCTACGAGTTTGCCATGTCTTTTCAGGCTGGCATTGTCACTTTCCTGGCGCTGATCAATCCCAATTTGGGGAGTTTCAACGTCACGGACAAGGGGGTTTCGGTAACGAAGCGAACCTTTGACTGGGAATCTGCTCGGGCGCTGGTGGTCGTTACAGTGTTGGTCGTTGCGGCACTTTTGGTGGTGCCGCTGTGGCTTGTGCGGCGTCCCGAGGATACCGAGGCGGTTCTGATCAATGCCTTCTGGGCAGTGTTTAACTTGATTTTGCTCGTGTCGGCTTTGCTCGTTGCCTTTGAGCAGCCCCAGCTGCGAGTGGCTCACCGTCTGGATCGCAAGTTGCCTGCCACGCTGTATAGCCCGGATCAGACGCTGACGGGGACTACCGTAGACATTAGTGAAACGGGCTGCCGGGTCAGTCTTGATAGCTGGCCTAATTTACCCGATGAAGTCGAGCTTGAGTTGCGTGGGGATTTTGGGGCTCGTGCGTTTATCAATGGCCGTATTGTCCGAGCGGTTCCCAGTAGCGAAAACCAGACGATTTTGGCCATCGACTTTGTTGACTTAACGCCAGCCCAGCGTGATGCTCTCAGCATCGTCATCTATTCCGATGTCTGGGAGTGGTATTCCCAGCACCGTCAGGATGTGGATCGCCCCTTGGACTCGTTCCGTTTCATTGCCACCAGTATTATGCGTAGCTTCCGGCCAGCGCGCCCTGCCACCAGTCAGCGCATGCGCAAGAAGGTCCAAGCAGCCGTGCAACTCTATTGGGAAGGCAATTTTTACAGCGGTGTGGCGATGGAGATCAACAGTCGCTCCCTGCGAGTTGAGCTGCCGTCGTCGAACCGTGAGCTTGAGATGATGGGAGATTCAGGGGCTTTGGTGGGTCTGTTACTGAGTCAGGATGCAGAAGAAACGATGCCCAGCCGTCTGTTGGCTCAGGTGGTTCAGGTTGAGCAGATCAAGGGCAGCGGAGGAAATGCCATGGCAGTGGAATTGAGCTTCCCTGAGCAGGTGATGGATCGTCAGCGACCTAAGATTCGTAATCTTTTGCGGACATTGCAATAGCTGAGACGATAGAGATTTTTAGAGTGGTATTTGTTTGATCACTGCTCTACAACTCAATAGGATTGCGATAAAAAGCAGGGGGTCTTGATGAACAAGACCCCCTGCTTTTTTGAACCTTTAGCGTTCGCCCTAGGAGGCTTCCGGTGAGGATGGTTTGAGATAAAGGGCTCCGGAGATCAGGGTTAGGGCTACGGACAGCCAGAAGAGTGTTTGAGCGAGGGGAACAAATTGGCTAGATAGTGGCGCAATCAACACAGCGATCGCCACAATTTGGCTCACTGTTTTGAGCTTGCCCCAGATATTTGCCCCGGAAATCTTGGGCTGACTGACGCGCCATCCGGCGATGGCAATTTCTCGGCTCAAGATCAGAAAAACGCCCCAAACAGACACCTCTCCGAGGGATACCAAACTCAGCAATGGCCCCATCACCATGAGCTTGTCCACCAGCGGGTCTAAAAATTTGCCTAGGTCCGTCACCTGATTCAGTCGCCGGGCTAAATAACCGTCGAGCCAATCTGTGGCTGCAATAATCACAAAAAACAAAACAGGCCACCAGCGTGAAAAACTCACATTAGGCTGGAGGCCATAGATGATGAAGGGTATGCCCACCAGACGGGATAGGGTAATCCAGGTGGGGAGGGTGATGGATTTAATAAGCGCCACGGCGGCTGAGGACTACAGTGAAGGTTTTTATGATCAATAGCATGTCATAGCTAATGGACCATTTATCCTGATAGGCCAAATCAAACGCAACAACCTCTTCAAAATCTGACACGGCAGAACGACCATTCACCTGCCACTCGCCGGTAATTCCGGGCTTGACCTGGAGTCGTTTCCAATGGTGGGGCTCGTATTGCATCACCTCACTGACGGTGGGCGGGCGGGTTCCCACAAGACTCATTTGGCCAAGAAGGACATTGAAGAACTGTGGGAATTCATCCAGGCTCGTTTTGCGGAGGAAATGCCCCGTTCGTGTGACGCGAGGGTCGCAGTCACTCTTGAAAATATTGCCTTTCGCTTGGTTATTGACGAGGTGCTGGAGGCGGTCCGCATCCTGGATCATGGAGCGGAATTTCCAAATGCGGAAGGGCTTGCCATTCAATCCACAGCGCATCTGACTGTAAAAAATGGGTCCTTTGCTTTCAAGGCGAATCGCCAGGGCAATCCAAGGCAAGAGTAATGCGGTGATGCCAAGGCCAACCAGGGCACCCATTACGTCAATGAAACGTTTGAGTCCACTCTGGCTAGAGGGGTGTAGGGAAAACGGACGGCCTAAGGGGATGCTAGTCCTAACGGACTGGGTGGTAGATGGAACGTTTACTTTGAGATTGGAACTCTGACTCATAGTCACAGTGACCGTTACCCTCGCTGCTATCGATAAAATGTCTCTTGGCGCTG
>CALIJJ010000221.1 GCA_938017515.1 uncultured Pseudanabaenaceae cyanobacterium | reverse complement strand
CCGTGTCTGCTTATGCTCCGCCGTCAATGTCCCAGAGCCCAAGCTCGCCGCTGCCTGCACCATTGAATTCGGCAAACGGCCCCATCGCAGACCCTGTTTCACCGTGGATTGGCCAATGCGATCGCACCGTTTCCCTGGCATGGCCTGTTCAATCTCCCAACGGGCATCCAAGCGAATATCCTGGGTCCGGGCCGTTGGAGGCGTCGTAATTTCCAGCGACAACGTCCCTTGGCATCCCCGCTGACCATCGAGCGAATATTCCTCAAACGTTCCCGATGCCGACTTGCGTTCCACCGTATAAATTTGTGCCGTACCCATGCGTTTCTGGCTCGCTGCACCTCGGTAATAGGTGTACTTGCCCGAATCCAGACTCGGACCAAAGTTAACGATCGCCGTCTGCTGATCCGCACTGACAATCCCCGCACCATCCACCTGAGGACGTGCCTGCACCGTTTGCGCAGACAGTAATCCAAAACTCAAGCTCAGACAAAAAATCTTGGAAAGGTTCATGGTTCAGAGATCCCGGCATCGGGTCCATACTGGGTACTAAGAATGCCTACGTCTGCGATTGCGAGGATATGCAGCGCAATCTCAAACTGTTGTCAGGCCCAATACAGGAAACAAGCCTCTCTAAAGCCATTTCGCCAAAAATGGTAGCCGGGGTAGACTGGCGCTAGCGTTTTTCCCGTCCCCCAACCGTGACTCTAACCGCCGTGCATTTCGCCACTGCCTCCCCAACTGTCGTCACCTCGGCTCCAGCCGCTCCGGCAACGCCTACGGGAAACCGCTTGGTAGAAACGTTCCAGTCTCGCTGGGAACAAGTCCGCCCCCAGGTGACCCAAGTCGCTGAGAAATCCCAGGATGCCGCTCGGGAAACCTTCGAAAAAACGCTGCACCAGGCATCCGAACGCCTCAATTCAGACGCATTGCGCCCCATTTCCGATCGCGTCAAAAGTGGTGTCAATCAGGGTCTAGAAAAAACAGAACAGGCTAACCATGTGTTAGCGGGCAAGGCCCAGGCCATTTTGTCGGATCCACTTCAGCAATGGTTGGCCGCCCATCCCCTCTGGCATTGGGCTCTGGACCACCCGCTGTTTGCGATCGCCGGGACCTTCCTGGGGCTGATTTTTCTGTTTAATCTGCTCAAACTGGTGTTCAGTCCCAAAATTTGGCTGTGGATTTTGGGCCTTCCCGTACGACTCATGGCGCGACTCCTCACGCCCAAAGCCTCCAAAATCTCAACGACCTCGGAGGCCACTGCCATCTCATCGGCTCCAACGCTGGCATCAGCTCAGGGCAGTCTCTCTAGCAGTCTCTCTCGCGGTAGCGAAGGCAATCAAGCCGAAATTAACCGCATTCTGACTCGCCTCCAGGTTTTGCAACAGGAGCAAAGTGAGCTGCATCAACAACTAAAGGCTTTGCTGCTGAAAACACCGACGAAGCTTTGAGGTTGCCGAAGTCGTGGGACTCCACCTATTCCACCCCAAGCCCAAGGAACAAGGATTTTATTCGGGCCTCAATCGACTGTCGGGGGTCGTATCTCCGACGCTTCAGAACGATAAGAGGTGCCCAATAATCTGCGCCCAAATATCTGAGGGCACGGTACACACGCGCCCTCAGCAGGATGGAATTTTGATTCCTAAGCCGCCTTCCAAAACCGAATTGAACGGTCATCACCGGCGCTGATGAGTTGGGAACCGTTGGAATTGAAGACCAGCCCCGTAATGGTCGATGTGTGTCCGGGTAAGACGCCGAGGAGCTCTCCCGTGTTGTAATCCCAAAGGCGAATGTCGGGGTCGTCGCCGCCAGCGGCGATCATGGTCCGATTAGGGCAGAAGGCGATCGCCTTCACCGGTCCCTTGAGTCCGAGCAAGCGCCGCGAGAAACTACCATCTCGAAATGACCACAGTTTGATACTGCCATCGGTGCCCCCCGCCGCCAAGAAAGCGCTATCCGGGCTGATTTGCAGCAGGGGATCCCCGAGTGTACTGTCCTCAAACTCAATCAGAGCCTTGCCGGTTTGGCCATGCCACAGGCGCAGGGGTTCATCCAAAATCCCCGTCACCAGCGTTTTACCGTCGCGGCTGAGGGCCAGGGAGCCAATGCCGCTGCTGCCCGGTGACCAGGTTTTGTCGCTGCGACCCTTCTTCAGGTCCCAGAGGCGAATCGTGCCATCGCTACTGCCGCTCACCAGCGTCTCAGCCCCACCAAAAGCCACGCCACGCACTGGTCGCTCATGGCCATTCAAGGAATCGAGCAACTGGATTTTGGGTAGGCTCCAAATCTCTACCATGCCCTCGCGGCTGCCCGTGGCAAACCGGCGCTGGCTGGCGTCAATTGCCAGGGTCAAAAATGGACCATAACGACTGCGAATCGTATCTAGGACGCGGCCCGTGGGCAAGCTCCAGCGCAGCAGCGTGTGGTCAGAGCAGGCCGTGAGGAGTGTGCGATTATCGCGGCTCAGGGCAATGGTGGTGACGCCACTTTCAAGGCTGGTCCAGGTGTCCTCGCATTGCCAAGTCGAAGTATTGCGAGGAGGGACATAGGTCCGAGGCGGCCCCGGCGATCGCGCCCCCGCATAGGGACCATAGCCAGACTCAGACGGCGGACGATACGCTGTGGAATGTTTCGCTTCAGGCCGTTTGGACTCAGGGCGCTTGGGCTCGGGTCGTTTGGATTCAGGACGCTTGGACTCGGGCCGTTTGGCTCTGTAACGCTCAGCATCCCGCCGCCAGGATTCTGAGCGTTCGCTGTCAGAACGCTGGGTTTTGGAATAATAGCCATTCTTGCCTGAGCCGTTTTGATGGTTGGGGGCTTGGCTGTTTTTCCCTTGGCTGTTTGTTTCTGGGCTGTTTGTTTCTGGGCTATTTTTCTCTGGGCTATTTTTTTCTGGATTATTGCTGGAGTTTGAATCAGCCGCCGGAGGCTCAGGGGAAGATTGAGCCGAATTAGGACGTTTGAAACCGGGGCGATCGCCATAGGCTGTATGACGGTGACCGTAGGTGTTGGGATAACGCTGATTGAAGGGAATGCGATCGCCCGTTTCCGAATCCCCCGTCTTCCCCCTCGGTTCATCCGTACGTTCACTTTGAGTACGGTCCTTACGGGAATATCGCCAGGGGTCATTGCCGGAGCGAGGGGCGCGATCGCGATTGGCAGTACCACTGCCATAACCTGCACTGCCATAACCTGCACTGCCATTACGCGAATGGTTATTGGAGGGTTGCGAACGGCCCTTGGGGGGATTGGCCTTTAGATATTCGTAGGCTGCATTAATCTGTTTAAACTTTTCCTCTGCTGTCTCCTTCTCAGCCGTATCGGTAAACCGATCGGGATGGCAAGACCGGGCCAACCGACGATAGGCTTGCTTGACGTCTTCCGGCGTCGCATCGCGAGCGATGCCAAGAATTTTGTAGCAATCGTAGGGGGGCATCAGTTGCCGAGACATTCACAGCAGATTCACCGGGGGTGAACCATCGAATCATCATAGCTCTATGATACGAGCCCGCGATAGGAGGGGAGGTCTGGGTAACAATCCCAAAGATATCCGTAATACGGCTGAAACAGTTTGCCCCTAGCCTGCGTCAATTCACGACAAGGACGCTGACCGAAGTTTTATCGGCCTTTCACTCCCCTTAGCCTGTTTTCAGGCCCCCAAAAACAGCGCCATAAACGCAGCAAGGACCGCTAAGATTTTATGCAGACCGAAAGATTTATTTATCCAAACTATCCCGAGATATTACGAATCTACCGGTATGCCTAGCGATGCGGTACCACTGCCGCTGTGCTGTTTGCCTGTGATTGACCGATGATTGACGTGTTTATTGATGAGATTTATTTAACTCAACCGACCTAGTTCAACTCAGTACCCGTTCAACTCAGTATCCGTTCAACTCAGTATCCGTTCAACTCAAGCATTCACGCTGCCAACGCATCCGAATCCTTGCTCCTTGTTTGACTCAGCCTGACCTTGAAGCCGACTTCTTCTCCTATGCCCCGTATCACCTCCCTGTTTTCCCATTGCGCAGCCGCTCGCCCCAGCAGGCGCAGCCTTTTTTACTTCGGAACGGTTTCCATGGCGATCGCCGGGGTCTTGTTGCCGACGCCCTTTGATGCGGCTCCGCCCATTGCCCAGGCACCGCTCAATCCTGAAATGAAGGTCGGCATCATCCAGCGGTTCGGATCCGATGCCAAGGACAAAATCGAGATTAAGGCCACGGCTGGCGATCAGCTCACGGTCAAGAGTGTCTACGAAGGTCGGCCCGAAACCCTTACCACCTCGCAAGTTACCTTTGACATCCAGGCCAAGCCCTTAGGCCAGCCCATGCTCCAGGAGCGCTTGGTGCTGAGCACCCACCGCAGCTTCGAAAGTGCCGAGGACAGTGCCAACCAGTGGCGCGCCCGCGGTATCGAGGTGGAAATGGCCCAGCCCGAAGGCTGGGAAGTCTGGGCAAAGCGCGATGTCTACAGCATTCCGGTGGTGCGCCGCATGCTGCTCAACAACCTCAAAGCTGAGGGATTTAATCTGCCCTACATGGACAGCACGGTGCTGGAAGATGTCCCCCAGGCGAGCTTTGTGGCCAATTACTACCGCTACAACCGTGACGAGGTGGAGATTTCCAGCGGTGCTCGCACCCTCTTGGTCAACGGTGTCCCCTATCCCGGTAGCCTGAGGCTCCAGCGCAATGCCTACGGTACCTACACGCTGGTCAACAATGTCCAGATTGAGGACTACCTGCGCGGTGTTGTCCCCCACGAAATTGGTCCCCAGGCCCCGAAGTCTGCCGTCGAGGCCCAGACGATTCTGGCGCGTACCTATGCCCTGCGGAACCTGCGCCGATTCAAAATTGACGACTACGAGATGTGCGCCACGACCCAGTGCCAGGTGTACTTTGGCTGGAAGGATCCGGTGCCAACAGCGGATCGGGCGATCGCCAACACCCGTGGCCTGGTTCTCACCTACAACAACGAGCTGATCGACGCCGTCTATTCCTCCACCACCGGCGGTGTCACCGCTGCCTTCACTGACGTCTGGAACGGGGCTCCCCGGCCCTACCTCCAGCCCGTGGTGGATTCCGTTGCCGGAGCCTGGAATCTGGGTCAAAAGAGTTTGGCTGATGAGAAGAATTTCCGCCAGTTCATTCAGAAGAAGCAAGGCTTCAACGAAGAGGGGTGGTACTACTTCCGCTGGAACACCAAGGCGACGATGAAGGAGCTCAACACCGACCTGAAAAAGTATCTGGAAAAGCGCCAACATCCGCTGAAAGATTTCACCGCCATCCGCTCCATGGCCGTGACCGCTCGGTCTGAAGGGGGCCGTATTCGCAAACTCCAGGTGCTGCTGGACAACGGTGAGTTAATTCTTGAAAAAGACGAAGTCATCCGCGCCTTCGAAGCGCCCAACAGTCTGCTGTGCTACTTGGATCCCATTAACGAGGGCGGCGTGCTCAAGGGCTATCGCTTCATTGGCGGGGGCCTCGGCCATGGTGTTGGCCTCAGTCAGGCGGGCTCCTATAACTTGGCCAAGCTGGGGTGGAACCGCGATCGCATCCTCGATTTCTACTATCCCAACACCCAACTGCTGCCCCTAGATGACTCCATGACGTTCTGGCGGGAGCCTGCCCAGTAAGCGGGTAATGTACCAATAACCAGGCAATGCATTCGGAGAAAATGCATTCGGAGAAATCCGGTTCATCGCCAGGGAAGTTTGGCGCGACTCTCCTGTATTGGCATTTGTTGACTTATGTTAATAGGTGCCGTTGATACAGTGTGGGTATGTCGCGATCGCCTTTGTCTGACGATACTTCCTTCGAGGGTTTTGAGACGCGCATTAGCGGCTCGGGCGCAGTGCTGGAGGAGCGAGCGGACTATGTTCGCGGGCTCGAAGGGCGGCGACTCAAGGCCGCGATGGTGTTGCTGAGCGTTTGGTTCGTTGTCATTTCCCTGTACCTCACCCCCTGGGGCGGGGCGATTGTCTTGGCATTTGCAGGCATTCTGGGGATTCAGGCCCTACGCCTGATCAGCGCGACCCCCGAAGCTCAACCCGAAGCCCTCAGTGAAGCCACAAAAGACACCTGGCCCACCGTGGCGCTGATGGCAGCGGCCAAGGATGAGGAAGGTGTGATTGAGCGACTCGTCCATGATCTCTGCCAAGTGGATTACCCCAGCGATCGCTGCGAAGTCTGGATTATTGATGACAATAGCCAGGATCGCACCCCAGATATTCTGAGCGAGTTGCGCGATCGCTATCCCCAACTGCGGGTGTTTCGCCGCTCTGCCGGTGCAACCGGCGGCAAGTCCGGTGCGCTGAATCAGGTGATTGTTCGCACCGAAGCAGAATTCATCGCCATCTTTGACGCCGATGCCCAGGTACCGAAAGATTTGTTGCGGCGATCGCTCCCCCATTTTGAGAATCCTGCGGTGGGCGGGCTTCAGGTTCGTAAGATTACCAACAATTTTGACGAGAACTTCCTCACCCAGGGTCAAAGCGTCGAGATGATGCTCGACGGCTATTTCCAGCAGCAGCGTACCGCCATCGGCGGCGTAGGTGAGCTGCGGGGCAACGGCCAGTTTCTACGACGCTCGGCCCTAGAACGCTGTGGCGGTTTCAATGAGGAGACGATCACGGACGACCTGGATCTGACGCTGCGGCTAAACCTCGATCAGTGGGATATCAAGTTCTCGATTTATCCCGGTGTCCTAGAAGAAGGCGTCACCCAAACACAGTCGCTCTGGCACCAGCGCAACCGCTGGGCAGAGGGGGGCTACCAGCGCTATCTGGATTACTGGCGACTGATTGCGGACAACCGCATGGGGACCAACCGCACGATTGATCTGCTGGGCTTTTTGATCATTCAGTATTTGCTACCGATTGCATTGGTGCCCGATCTGCTAATGGCGTTGCTGATGCATCGATTGCCGCTGCTGGCTCCCATGGGAATTTTCTCGGTGGGTCTGCCGCTGTGGTCCCTGTGGAAAGGCATTCGGCGATCGCACTTCGCCCAGTTTGGCACACAACCCCCCGTGTTCAAGACCCTGTGGCAAGCGGCCCGCGGGATGGTTTATATGCTGCATTGGGCTGTGATCATGCCCAGTGTTACGGCCCGCATGGCGGTGGTTCCCAAGCGGCTGAAGTGGGTCAAGACCGTGCATCACGGCAGCTAGGCCATGACGCTCAGACCCTTTGAGTTATTAGTCAGTGCTGAGCTATTGCTGAGCAAGCAGCGAACCCCGAAGACCTTCATAACGAATCCGAATCAGCCGAGGGCGGCAACAGCCCCTCTAGCACCGTTCCTACCACGCGATGGTCTCCATCCTGGCTGAGGCTGGCAAGGGCCGCTTCGGCTTCGGCTCCCCCGAAGTAACGGAGTTGTCGGGCAGTCATGGAGCGAATAAAGCCATACTCAGACTTGACGGTCTGCAACAGTATGGCGAGGGCTTCCGGTGCTTGGGGCGTATCCCGTAAACGTCCTAGATTCGCGATCGCCGCATACACCACGGTCAGTTCCTTGCCCGCAATCCCAAGACGACAGAGATGCAGGAGCTGCTCGGAGCAGTCGAAGGGTTCGAGGGACGCAAATAGGCTCTGGCGCACCAGCCAATGTTCGGTTTGCTCAAAAATAGTCACTAGATGAGGTAAAGCTGGGGAGCCAAATTTTGCCAGGGCATTGGCCGCTTCAGCGATAACATTGGGATCTGTTTCAGACTCAACCATCCCAAGCAAAGCCGCAAAGCCTTCCTCCGTTCGTTGCTCCCCCAAAGCCATGGCCACAAAGGAACGACAGGCAAAGTTTGAATGGGTCATCCGTTGCTTGAGCAACGGAACAATCACATCAGCATCATGGCGCCGGAGTTCTGCAGTGGCCTGCATTCGAGTTTGGGGGCTCGGCTGCTCTAAAAATGCGTCAATCTCTGGCAGATTCATGGCAGACGGCTCTCTCGCAAAAGATAAATAGGGCTGATGAAACAAAAGTTTACATTTATAGCTATATTGTAGGCTCTGGGTTGTTCATTGCCCAAAAAGCACCGTGGAGGCGCAGTTGCCCCAGGGACGCCGAATCTCACAGGTGTTCAAAGGGTCGTCGAACATTGCCTTGAACCTAGTTCCAGTGGGACTATCTCTAGGGCAAGAGTGCAATGCCCAAGTCCAACCAAGTCCAACCAGGCCCAAGCCCAAGCCCAACCAAGACAGTGGAGAGCGTGATCACGTGCCGCAAGAGCAGACCCCCGCGGTGCATTCCTATCTGGCTTGGCTCCCCCAACTCCGACGGGAGGTATGGATCCTCTCCGCCGGACAACTTTTACTTTTCATTGGCCAGGGTTTTACCCTTGTCTACGCCACACTCTATTTCGTCAATCAGCTCGGCTTCTCCGCCACCCAAGTGGGTCTTGCCCTGAGCTGTTCCGGGCTGTCTGGCATGGTGGGACGTTTTATCGCGGGGAATGCGATTGATTCAGCCTGGTTGGGGCGGCGGGGCACGCTGCTGATTGCATCCGCGATCGCCGGAGCCGCTGGCATCTGCCTCGCCTTTGCTGACACCTTTCCATTGTTAGTTACCGGCAACCTGCTTATGGGTCTCGGCCTGAGCCTGTACTGGCCCGCCACCCTCGCCGTCACCACAGACCTGACCACACCGGAAAATCGCACGGAAGCCTTTGCCCTCACTCGTCTGGCCGACAATCTCGGGCTGGGTCTAGGGGCTGTGTTGGCGGGACAGTACATTGCAATGTCCGGTAATTTTCGCGCCCTGTTTATTAGCAAAGGGATCGCCTACTGGATTTTTGGACTGGTGATCTATGCTGCGATCGCCGAAACGCGTCAATCTCCTGAAACGCTTCAATTTCCTGAAAGCACTGAGGTTGAAATCACTGAAGCTGAAGCCACTGAGGCTGAAACGACCGCCCCGGTAACCCCATCCATCGCCCCCGCCAACCATCCCCTGAAAAAATGGCTGACAGCCCTGGGCGATCGCACCTTCTTGGTCTACCTCCTGGCCAACATCTTCTTCACGGTCTACGCCGCCCAACTCAGCAGCACGCTACCGCTCTTTCTGGCCAACTTTGTCCCAGGGGCTGTTGAAGCAGAGGCTGTTCAAGCAGGAATTGAAACAGGGGCCAGCAGTGATGGCAGTCTCATTCGCGGCTTTTCTGAACAAATCATCAGCTATCTCTTTTTCTGGCACGCCTTCCTCAAAATCCTGTTGCAGCTACCGCTCACCCGAGGATTAAAGCAATGGTCCCACGTCGCCATGATGACCCTAGCGCTGGGGTTTTGGTGCGGCGGATTTTTGCTGATTTGGGCCACGGGCATCGTTGCAGCCCATGCCCTGATTCCCATCGTTGCGGCTTTTTGTCTGGTAGCCTTGGCCGAGATTATCTACGCTCCGGCTGCCGTGGCCCTGGTCGGAGACCTGGCACCTGAAAATCTGCGCGGCATCTACTTTGCGCTGGAGTCCGAATGCTGGGCCATTGGCTACCTGATTGGGCCTGCCCTGGGCGGCTGGGCCTTGGACCATGGCGACATCTTGGGCAATCGCCTGTGGCTGTTGTTGATGCTCAGCGGTGGCGCGGCCCTGGCTCTCCTCATCGGACTTAGTAAAACATTGCCGGAACGACCTCAGGCAGGCCTTGACGCCCTTGATCCCACCCCTCCCGACCCCGTTGAATCAGCGATCGCCCCCTAGGCAAAGTGAGAATCCTTGCTTAAAATTTCATCGGTATTTGTTTCGTTCGTATTTTTTACCCCATGTTTATGGGCAACCGCCGATCGGCCTCCGGACCAACGATATGCAGTTGGGAAGGGGGAACTATAGCGTTCGACGGCACTCCCTCGGAGCTTGGCCCGCGAACCGTATTGTGTTCACCTATGGAAATCGAGAGAATTATTTATGGCGCTAAGTGAAAAGCTACAGGATGACGCCGTCAAGGCCAGCATTGCGGCGGACTGCACCAAGCTGATGGATGATCAGGTTGCGGCCAAGAGCGGCCTCTCCGGCATGGCCATGAAGGCGACCTATGGCGTGGTGAAGGGGGTTGGGGCGGACTATATCCCCGGTGCTATTCAGCGGTTGCTGCCCGATGCGATCGCAGCCCTAGACCCCATGTGGGACGAGGGCGTTCAAGCGGGGGACCCCGTGGCCCATCTGACCAACAATAGCGATCGCACCGCTGACACCATCCTCAGCGTCACCGATGCCCGTATCGAAAGGGCCAGCAATAAGCTGATTTGCTCCTCCTACGGCAAGCTGCGCAAGTCCGTTAAAGGTGACATCGCCGCCGCCGTGCCTGGATTAGCCCAGATTATCGGCAAGTACGCCAGCGCCTAGGTCACCCGCTCGCTCCATCCTTAAACAACGCTCAAAACCTGCTCAGGGCACCTGTTATCGCCCAGGCAGGTTTTGAGCTGTGTTAGCCATTCACCATGGCACGACTGGGGCAGGTTGAAATTCCATCTACGACTCGATTTCTGATGCAACTCCTTGACGATCTCCGCGCTGGTCAGCTCACTGGCAGCACTCGCTTCAAACTCGCTGCTGGCCTAACTGAATTTCCCCGCGAGATCTTCGATCTGGCCGAGACGTTAGAGGTCTTGGATTTATCGGGGAATCAGCTGCGATCGCTCCCCAGCGATTTTGGCCGCCTCAAGCAGCTCAAAATTGCCTTCTTCTCCAATAATTTGTTCGAAACGGTTCCGTCCGTCCTCGCTGATTGTCCTGGGTTGTCCATGGTTGGGTTTAAGGCCAACCGCATTGCAACGTTTCCCGAACATGTCTTGCCTGAACAGCTGCGCTGGCTGATTCTGACCGATAACTGCATAGAGACATTGCCTAGATCTATCGGCACGTTGGGGCGGCTGCAAAAACTGATGCTGGCAGGGAATCGGTTGCGATCGCTTCCCCCCGAAATGGCCGCCTGCAAAAATCTTGAACTCGTTCGTCTGTCCGCTAATCAACTTGAAACCATTCCTCAGTGGCTGTTGCAACTGCCGCGATTGGCTTGGTTAGCCCTCGGCGGCAACCCCGCACTGGGAACTGAATCTGAAAGCTCTCGCTCGCTTGCCCAGATTGATTGGACGGATCTCATGCTGGGTGAAACGTTGGGCGAGGGAGCTTCGGGCGTTATTTCCCAGGCGGTTTTGAAGCAAAAAGGCGAATCAAAGAACGTTGCGGTGAAGCTGTTCAAAGGGGCGGTCACCAGCGACGGGTTTCCCGCAGATGAGATGGCGGCCTGCATTGCGGCGGGGAATCATCCCAATCTCGTTGAGGTGCTGGGGCAACTGGTGAATGCACCGGAGCAACGATCAGGGCTAGTGCTTTCGCTAATTCCCAATGACTACAGCAACTTGGGCAACCCTCCCAGTCTAGAGAGCTGTACCAGAGACACGTTCCCGGAAGGAACCACCTTTTCCTGGCCCCAAGTCCTTCGCATTGCCCAGGGCATTGCGTCAGCAGCGGCCCACCTGCACCAGCGAGGCATTATGCATGGAGATTTGTATGCCCACAATATTTTGGTCAATGCGGACGGGGAAAGCTTGTTTGGAGATTTTGGGGCAGCTTGTCGGTATGGCAACTGTCAGGGACGTGACGCTGGAGAGGGGGCGATCGCCTCAGCCTTAGAAAAACTTGAAGTCAGAGCCTTTGGCTGTCTGCTCGATGACTTGCTTAACCATGTCGCTGAAGCCAGTGCTCCAGACGCTCCGCTCAAGCAGTTACGGGATGACTGTCTTCGCGAAAATCCTAGCGATCGCCCCAGTTTCCAAACGCTATACGAGCTGCTTCGTCAACAAACAGAGCTGTCTCACTGACCGGGCTTCGGCTTCGCTCAGCCCTCGTTGTCTTCTTTGGCATGAGCGTGGTGCCGCTGGTTCAGCGAAAGCGAAACCAGCAGAGCGGCGGCAGCATTACCACGCGGCATTACCATCGTGGAACGATGACCCGTTCTTCACCCCAAGCTACTGCCCAAAATCACGCCCAGCATCGTGCCCCCCGCCACTGTACTGAGCAAAAACAAAAAACGCGATCGCCTCCGCACTTTTCCCCGCACCGAAAGCTGAAACAGCATCACGCTAATGACCAGCGTCAGATTCCAAAGCATCGCCAGCACCAGGCCGAAGCCTTTGGCTTGGGCAACCCCCAGCACCAAAACCCCAACGATGGCTAATCCCTGCAAGAAGGACCAAAAGAGCGAGACGATGGAGCTGGAAAAGTCAAAGTTGGGAGCGCTGGGGTCCATCTCATCACGATCTTCACTGCTGGCGATCGCGAGCTTGCGGTAGTCGTGATACTGGCGGAAGGAATAGATGGCAAAAATGCCGACGCAGCCCACAAATAACAGGGCGCCACTCAAAACAGCCCCCATGCTCACACCGGTCATAAACCCTGCCATGGTGGACCCACCCATAGCACCAAAGAAGAGGCCAATGGGTCCCCCCAGAAAGCTCATCCCCCCGACCACCCAGGGTGCAGCGTACTGCCAGATGCGGTGGGCAATGGAATCTTGGGCCGGGTCAAAGCTGCTGTTGGCCCAGGCGATTCCAAGGGCGAGAGCCGCCAAAATTCCCCAGCCGGTTGCAATGGATTGAGACAGGGACAGACCCACGGCAAGGCCCAGGGAAACGAGCACTAGGGCAAAGCCGTAGGTTTGAAGTGTGGCGCGGCGATGCGTCTCAGCAGACGGGGTCATGCAGTCTCCAGAAGGAGCACGAGGGGAACAATTGGTCTCGGCCCATGCTTAATTCTAGGGGCTGTCTCAGACCAGACTTGCATCAGCAATTCGGGAATGGTCGGGATCGGGCATGTAGATCTACGGAGACTGCTTCGGACTTTGACTCGGATCTGAACCTGGAATTGACTATGACAAGCGATCGCACCACTCGTCTGCTCTGCGCCCTGGGCTTGGGCATTGTGATTCCGTTGGGCCTGGGCAGTAAAGTCTATACGGGCTGGGGACAAGCCTGGGTTGATGGCTACAGCGGCGATATTTTGTTTGAGCTGGCCTGGATCTTTTTCATCGCTTGTCTCAGGCCCAGGATTTCGGCTTGGAAGCTGAGTCTGTGGGTGTTTGGGCTGACGTCGGTGGTGGAGGCGTTACAACTGTGGCAGCCCGCTTGGCTCCAAGCGATTCGGGCGACGCTGCCGGGGAAGCTGTTGTTGGGTAGTCAGTTTGTTTGGGCGGATTTTTTGTATTACGCAATCGGCTGTGTGTTGGGTTGGGGATTATTGGTGACGTTTCAGAATTGGGGACGCACTTCCCGACGGTCAGCATAACGATGCTCGCTGGGGTCATGCTGTCATCCGAAACCCACGAGTTGTCGTCGTTTCCCCGGCGTTTTCGCAGTCTCCCCTCATCACACCAACGCTCTGATCATCCCTCCTCAAGCCCCTTGAAGTAACTCAATGAGAATATCGAATTGGAAATCATGAACGAGCTGGGACAAATTTTGGCGTAATTGGTCCTGATGCTCAGGAATTTCTGCCAGTAATTCTTTAACCGAATCTGTTCTCAGTGAGTGAGCAGCCAATGATAATTCTGTCCGCCAAGCCAATGGCATGTGAGAAAGCTCTTCTAACAAGAAGTTATATCTCTCGGGCTGAGTCAAGAAATCTTGTCTAGGATGACTTTGCACTGGACTTTGCACTGGATGATGACCTCCTCCAAATTGAATATCGAGATGCTTTTCCAGCTTTTGACGAACTTCTGCGATGCAAAAAGGCTTGAATAACAGATCATCAAATCCTAATTGGCAGGCTCGCTCATGATTTAGATCAAAGATATTCGCGGTCAAGGCGATGACCACCGGAGAAGATGCTTCCGCCTTAAGGATTTTCACCGCAGTCGCTCCATCCATCACCGGCATTTGTATGTCCATCCAAACCAAGTGAGGAGACCAATCTCGGCATTGCTGCACAGCTTCATAACCATTGGATGCTTCTCGACAATCAAACCCAACATCACCCAGCAGCTCCATCAACAATCGACGGCTGTCTAAGTGATCATCGACCACCAGTAATCGATAAGATGGCTGACCAGGAGAGAGATTCCAAGCGCTCTCATCAGTTTGCTCACAATCGAGATAAGACTCCGCGACAGTGGCCTGAATCTCACAACAAAATTTGCTCCCTCGCCCCAATTCACTCTCTACAGTGAGTTGGCCACCCAACAACTGGGCAAATTGTTGGCTAATCGCTAATCCCAAACCTGTTCCGTCTTGCCGACGTTTTGCAACGTCTGCCTGGACAAAGACCTGAAAGATGGATTCGAGCGCCGTTGCTTCAATGCCTGGTCCTGTATCTATTACTTGAAACTTCAGTTGAACTGTATTTAAGCCCTGCTGCATCGCCTGCACAGTCAGACTCACCTTGCCATGATCGGTAAATTTAATCGCATTGCTTAATAAATTGACGAGGATCTGACGCAGCTTCACAGCATCGGTTCTAATGAAATCAGGCAGCTCTGACTGATACAGGCAATCCAACACCAATCCTTTAGTAGAAGCTTTTAAGCGCATCATCGCCAAAATTTCATCCACAAACGTCACGAAACGAATGACTGATTCCTCAATTGAAATATAGCCTGATTCTACTTTGGATATATCTAGAACATCATTGATCAGTGTCAAAAGATGCTCTCCGCTACGGCGAATGGTTTGCAATCTAGAAATACTCTTCTGTGACACCTCTTGCTCATTTTGCAAAATTTGACTAAATCCCAAAATGGCATTTAGAGGGGTTCGCAGTTCATGGCTCATCTTTGCTAAAAATTCACTTTTTGCATAGTTTGCTAATTCTGCTTTCTCCTTGGCTAAAGCCAGTTCCTGAGTTCTCTTTTCAACACGATCTTCCAGCATCTGTTGCGCTTCTTTCAGCTCCTTCTGCTTGAGTCTTAGTGTTGTAGAAATCTGTCGCTGCCGCCGAACGGATAGAGTCAGCATTGAAATAATCAAACCACTTAAGAGAATAATCCCTAAATTCACAAACAACAGGTTTTTATTTTCTTGAAACCAAGAGATTTCTTGATACCAAAATTCACTGTCTTCTGGAAGTTGTGCGGGGAAAATACCGTGCTTCTTCAGCTGCCTCGCATCAAATATCCACTGACTCTGAGTCGTCGTCACCGGTTCTACAGCCTCTATGGGTACACCCTGTAAGACCTTTTCTGCGAGTTCTACTGCTTGCTGCGTGTGGGAAGCTGCGCTAAACATCTTGCCCCCAACCACACCTTTACCCAGCTTCGTGATAGTGGTGGTGTAGATCGGATTGGCGATCGCCGCACTCAATAATTCTGTTTCCGTTTCAACATCGATTAATTCTCCCTTCGGATGCCCCTGACGCAGATGTCCCACCATATACACAAGCCAATCACTGGGGTATCGACTTAACGTAGATTCGATCTCCTCATCAACGAGATCGACAATCGTGACAATATTGGCAGGTGCTCCCGGGGAATCACGAAGTTGGCCAAGGTTTTTTCGCGCGGCAATCCCTGTGTCGGTGGAATCACTAATTAAAATAACGCCATCCGCTTTAATTTGTTGAACCCCTTCTAAGAGTGTTTCTAAAGAGCTATGGGTTTCAAACACGCCGGTCATATTTTCTCCATTGAGGAGAGCATCACGAACGTTATTAATGCCAAAAAAGATCAGGGGCTTCTTCGGCAGAAACGAAGCACGTTTATCAAGAACTAAATTGAGCCCTGGATCATCTCCAACCATCAGTAAATCAATGGGCGTATTTTTATATTTTTCGCGTAGGTATTGCCAAAAGATATCCGCATGGGCTGCTTCGGGATAACGTTTCAAGTCCATAAATTCATGGAAGAGCTTGATATCTAGCTCGCTATTCTGAAAGCCTTGATCAATGCCCGCCTTTTCCTGCCGCGTCCAAGCCAGTTCTGAGTGATAGGAGTGGAGAACCAGCACACGCTCTTGCGCGATTGCAGCTGAGCTCTCCATCCCCACGACCCATAAGCATTGCATGATTAAAAACAGAAGCTGCCATGGCCTGAGTCGCCTGAGCTCAGCATCAGTTGGTGCAGAAACATTTGTCTTGGCAATGCCCACAAGATTGGTTGCTAACCCCTTTGGCCTTGTTGCCAAGGAGAACTGGGGTCTGAGAGAAAAGACTAAGGTACTGATGAGCTGCCAGCATTCGCTCGCTGATAGTCGCAATGCCTGCGTCTGAAGCTTCACAAACGTCATTTCAGCTCTCCAACGTCAGTCACGAGGAATGTTTCCATTCTGCCCCAACACCCTCACAATTGCTCCGCCACCCACGCCGCAATCAACGGGTCTACAACCTCCGGTGCCTCATCCTGAGGACAATGCCCCAGCCCCGGCAACGGCACAAACCGATCCACCGCAGGCAACGCCTCATACTCCTGCCGTGCCAAGGCGATCGGCTCCCACGGATCCACCTCGCCCCACAAAATCAACACCCGACACTGTAGTTGTGGCAGCAGCTCCTCCGCCAACGGTCCCCCGTCATACTTAATAAACGCCAGAAATACCTCCAACGCCCCTGGTTCAAACGCCGGTTCTAACAGTAACTGCACCAGCTCATCCGTCACAGCATCCTTGCGTCCGTAGGCCTGTTTGAGAATGCGGCTGAGCGATCGCGGTGTTGCCAAGCGCGAAAAGAAAAACTGCCCCAAGGGCTTCCAATCCAACACCTTCTGCAAAATCGGTGCACTGGCACTGCGATACCAGGGCAACGTCGTCCGCTTGCTCACATGCAACAGTCGCAAGGAGCAGTCAATCATCACCACCCCAAGACAGTGCTCCGGCGCATCCACTGCCGCCTGCAACGCCACCACACAGCCAATCGAATTGCCTACAAAAAAAGCGGCTTCCCCCACCACTTCTCTGCAAAAGTCGATCACCAACTGCCCCCAGGTCTCAAACGTGTAGGAGAAGGGCAAATCCGGTGTGGGTTTATCAGACAGACCAAAACCGAGCAGATCAATGGCAAATACTCGGTGGGATTGGCCCAGATCCGGCAGATTTTTGCGCCAGTGAGCGCTAGAGGCACCAAAACCATGGATCAAGACCAACGCTGGACCCGCTTCACCGGCGGTCTGATAGCGAATTTGGCAGCCCTGCCAGGACCAAAACTGTGCGGAAGTCGATGCCACTGCCTGACTCATGATGATCCTTTAACGTTGGAGGAAGTGGATTGCTTGAGAGCCTGACGAAACCCCAGTACCACCAAAATATTTGCCAGGGTCAAGAACGATTCAGCGCTGCCGTGGAGCCAGTCCACATTGGCCAGCTCATCGCCATAGTGAATCTTGGCGTAGAGCCCCGCTGGGATCGTCACCGCCACAAAGACCAGCGTCATATAGAAGCCCACGAGGGCCAGCCGAGGCGTCAGCTTTGATCGCGTCAAGAACCACAAGAAGCCCAAATAGGGAAACAGCGACACCGCAAACAGATTTTCCTTGGCAAATAGTCCGCTCAATCCATCCATTAGTTGACCTCCTGGGCCGATCGCCACACCTGCCAACCCCCCATCATCATCGTGAAATTCCCCACCACCGTCATCGCCGCCTGCAGCGTCACAATCCAGCCTAGCTCCGGCGGATTATCAAACAAATGCCAGGTACAGGCACACATGGCACTGACCAAGGCTGGCAACATCCCAAACGAAAGGGCTCGCCAAGCCTCATTGCCCGTCGCATCGGCATAGCGCCAGATCAGCCAAATCGCCGTCATCCACTCCAAAACGCTAGAAACATGAATGATCCAAGTGGGAATTGAGAGTGCATGCATCGAAATTTTCCGAAGGGGGTTGGGCGAGCGTGTTGGTCGGGGGATGTGATTGGGAACCGTATCCAGGCGAAACCCCTAGGGGTATTGTAAGTGGGAGTTCCGGGTCCGTGAAGTATTTTGGAAGCCATTGGGAGAACATTATGCGGGCAGTGCTGTGCGGCTACTACGGCATGGGAAATGGTGGCGATGAAGCCCTATTGGCGACGTTGCTACAAATGCTGCCCGAATCCGTCACGCCGGTGGTTTTGAGTGGGAATCCAGCCCAAACCAGGGCGCGTTATGGCGTGGAAGCCTGCGATCGCAAAGCCACAGGGCAAGTCTTTAATGCCCTCAAATCCTCCCAGGCCTTCATCTTTGGTGGCGGCAGCCTCATCCAGGATGCCACCAGTGCCCTAAGTCCCGTTTACTATGCAGGTCTCATGGGAATGGCCCAGCGCTTGGGTCTGCGCACCATCGCCTGGGGACAGGGGGTTGGACCCCTCAACCGATCGTGGACCCGGTGGTTGGCCCAGCAAGTCTTTGTCACCTGTGACGGTATCAGTGTCCGCGATGCTAACTCGGCTCAGCTCCTCAAGGATTGGGATGTTAACTCACTCCTCGCTCCGGACCCCGTTTGGGCCCTAGAATCCCTGCCCGAAACCACGATCCTTAGCCTGCCCGAGCCTCGCATTTCCATTAGCCTGCGCCGCCATGCCACGCTGACACCGGCTCGACTCCAATGCCTAATCCAAGCCCTTCAGACCTTGCAACAGGAGCGTCAGGCCTCGGTGGTCCTGGTTCCCTTTCAACCCGCCCAGGATTTGGCGATCGCCCAGCAAATCCAACAATCCCTCAGCGGCCCCAATCTCATCGTCGAACGTCAGGATCCCCGCGAACTAAAAGGTATTTTCAAACACATCGACTTCGCGATTTCCATGCGACTACACGGTCTAATTATGGCGGCGGCTGAAGGTTGTATTTGTTCGGCCCTAAGTTATGACCCCAAAGTCAATTCGCTGATGGAAGAAGTGAACTTAGCGGGTTGGGATTTGGAGGCATTGCCCGAGGATGCCCGGCAGATTCACCAGGGATGGGAGAAGCATTGGCAACAAGGTAGCTCGCTGTCCAAGAATCAGTGCCAGTCGCTGCGCGATCGCGCCTTCATGCATCGAGATTTACTTGAAACAATTCTTCTGGCGAACTGACCCACCGTCTGAAAGCTCCCCAAAACA
>CALIJJ010000220.1 GCA_938017515.1 uncultured Pseudanabaenaceae cyanobacterium | reverse complement strand
CTAAGTAAGCGGACACAACTATCCAGCTAATCGGGCTTCGACTTCGCTCAGCCCTCGACTCCTTTGCTATCGCAGTGTCGCTGGTGGAGCGGAGCCGAAACCAGCATTGGCAAAAGCAAGGTTTATTTCAGGCCATCTACTTAGAAGCAACCTGTCTCTGGTGGCTCAGCGTTCACATTCCTTTCTTCTAGGACACCAGTGCGTGAAAATACACGACTCACTGACTCGACTGGTCGCCCATTACACTAGGGAAAGGAATCGACAGCAAAGTTAATGGTGGGTCGATATAAATTGATTTACGATGCCATCAGTACTCAGATAGTTCAGCTTCTACGTGATAGACAGCTAATACAAATTACTTCATAAATCCAACTTCAAATCTTTCGAGATTTTAATGACAATTCAAGGTGGGCATGGATAGTAATCTGATTCTCTCTAATCTCCTCAATCCTGCTATTCTCTTTTTCTTTCTTGGGATGCTAGCAGTTTTTGTGCAGTCTGACTTAGAAATTCCTGCCCCGATTCCCAAATTATTTTCCCTCTATTTGCTCCTAGCAATTGGCTTTAAAGGCGGCGTTGAACTTTCAAAAAGTGGTTTAAGCTCAGAAGTTCTTTTAACCATCGTTGCCGCCATCAGCATGGCTTGCATCGTTCCGGTCTACTCCTTTTTTATTCTGCGCTGGGGGCTGAAAAACGATTACGATGCCGCCGCGATCGCAGCCACCTACGGCTCCATCAGCGCCGTCACCTTCATCACCGCTAGCTCCTTCCTCAAAGAGCTGGGAATGAGTTTTCACGGTTTCATGGTCGCAGACCTCGCCCTGATGGAATCGCCTGCCATTATCGTCGGTCTGATCTTAGTTAATTTGTTTGCGGCCAATCGCGATCGCGAAGTCTCCTGGTCAGAAGTCCTCAGAGAAGCCTTTCTAAATAGCTCCGTATTTCTGTTGATTGGAAGCCTCGTCATTGGCGTCTTGACCGGAGAACATGGCGCAGAAATTCTCTCACCCTTCACTGAACAGCTCTTTTACGGCGTACTAACCTTCTTCCTCCTGGATATGGGATTAGTTGCCGCCAAGCGAATTAAAGATCTGCAAAAAACAGGCGTCTTTCTCATCGCTTTTTCGATTCTTATGCCCTTATTTAATGCGGCGGTCGGCATCGGCCTAGCCCGGTTGATTGGTCTAGAGACAGGAGATGCCCTTCTCTTTTCAGTCCTTTGTGCCAGTGCCTCCTATATCGCTGTCCCCGCTGCGATGAGAATGACTGTGCCCGAGGCCAATCCCAGTCTTTATGTCTCAACAGCCTTAGCGGTGACATTCCCCTTCAATATCATTGTGGGAATTCCCCTCTATCTCTATGGAATTGAGTTGTTATGGAGTTGAACTCATGCATGAGGTAAAACGAATTGAAATCATTGCCAACTCCTTTGAGTTAGGGAAATTAATAGATGCCCTAGAAAAGTCTGGTATCCACAGCCATAGCGTCCTGCGCAATGTTGCAGGCAAACAGCTGCGTTCAGGCCAAGAAGATTTAGATCGAACCATGCTAGACAACGTCTACATCGTTGCCTTCTGTGTGCCTGATTTGATTTCCTCCGTGGTGGAAGCCATTCGTCCGTTACTCAATCGTTTTGGGGGGACGTGCCACATCACCGATGCCATGGAAGTCCGCTCCATGAAATGTGTGGATGAATGAAATGTGTGAACGAATTGCCAGTTGAGAACTCATAAACAGGAGGCAAGGCCAATGGATACTGAGATGAATCGCCGCCAACTCTTACAGGTTGGCGTCATGGCTTCAACAGGGCTCTTGTTGCAAGGCTTAATCAGTCCAGAACCAGTGGAGGCAGCAACTCTGCCCCCCAAGGATTTGCCGGATCCTGAGACTGCCCTACAAGCATTAATCGAAGGCAACCAGCGTTTTTCACAACACCATCAGTCCTTTCCCCATCAGGCCAAAAGCAGACTTCAGGAAGTCTCTCAATCGCAACATCCGTTTGCAACGGTTTTAACCTGTGCAGATTCTCGGGTGCCTGTGGAGATTCTGTTTGACCAAGGGGTTGGCGATATTTTTGATGTGCGGGTGGCAGGCAATATTGTGACCCCTGAAGTTTTGGGCAGCTTGGAATATGCTATCGAGCTGTTGGAAACGCCCATTCTCATGGTGTTGGGCCATGAACGCTGTGGTGCCGTCACGGCTGCGGTGGAGAATAACCCTTTGCCGGGAGATATTGGAACATTTGTGCAGGCGATCTTGCCCGCCGTGGAACAATCCAAGGGGCAAGCGGGAGACCCAGTTGAAAATGCAATGCAACAAAATGTGAGATACCAGTTAGAGCAACTCAAACGGTCAGAACTCGTGGCTCGTCGCGTGGCAGCGGGCAGCTTGAAGCTGGTTGGTTCTCGCTATGATCTGGATACTGGAAAAATTTCAATCATCACCTAGGGCATCTCGTTGTCATCGCCCCTTGTCATAACCCCGATGGCTGCACTTTATAGCTAATCTCCTCAATGGGCAGATTCTCCACATCCCAATCCGCATAGCTCAGCTGCAACCGCTGCTCTTGAGCATAGTCCACCAGCTTGCCGCCATAGCGGTCCGCCTCAGTGCCCAAGGACTGAATGAGCACCTTGCCGTTAAACACCGTTGCGCGTCCTAGGTAGATCACCAAATCATCCCGCGACGGTCGATTCACCGTCATACTCGCCGTCAGGTGAGCGACCCCCCGCTCATCCATCTCCTGGGGCAATGCCATGGCTGTGTTGCGAATCCCCCGGATCGCGACTAATGCTGAAGCAACTGCCATCGTGATGTCAACCCCGTCATCCGTCAAAATCCTATGGTTTGTCAGGTATTGAAAATTGCGCTCCCGCAGGTCATCGCGAATGCGGCGGTGGATCAAATTGTGAGAGTTGTATTGGGTCAAGGCCCCGACGATCGCCCCACAGGCCGCCCGGGGCTCTCGCCAGGGTGATTCTCGCGTCAGACCATACACTTGCTTGCCATCCTGCCGTAGCCGTCCCACATGGGTCTTGAGGTCGATCGCCACCAACGACATCGACTGAGGGTTGCCCGCATAGACCTCCCGCTTCAGATGCTCATCTAACTCATGGGCCACCGTCACATGGGCCAACGTGGCGCCATTGTCCGTGCCGCCCCCTGCCGGGAAAAATGCCTCCAGCTTCAACTCGCCAATTTCTGATAGCGTCGCGAAGCGGGAGGCAACGACGTCGCGGTAGCGTTTGGTGGCTTCCCCCTGGTGGATGCGATCGCCGCAGTTGGTATAGGCCAGCGTCGTCACCACACTGGGCAAACTCAAATCCGCTCCGCAGGCCCGAATATCCGTCGTGCTGGCCGCCGCAAACTGAAGCTCATCCCGCAGGACCTGGAGACCATGGACGAGGGCGTAGCGATCGCTCACTAGCTCATTCAGGTAGTTATGGTAGGCATTTCGCTCCATGCCAAAACTTGCTCCCAATTGCCAAAAGTGGTCAACACGAGCCTGGGCAGCTGCGGGGTCAAAGGGCGGCAGAGACATGGCCAAACACCTACGTAAATGAACCAGTACTTAAACGCACCAGCGAACTACCATAATCCTCGCACAGCTCCGGATGGGCGTTGCTGAATTGAGGGATAAATCTGATTCTGGCTCCTAGAGCCTGTTGACTTCTTCTATTTGTTCTCATCCCGTATATCAGCAACGCTCCTCGTCATCGACTGGTTGTGATCACGGCTTGATCCGATGCGATTCAATTTTCCTGCCAATGTGCTGTAGAACACGGTACATATAGAAGACCTTCTCTTCTTTGTGCATCCAATGCTGATTCGGGACGCCACCCCTGCTGATTACGCCGCAATGCTGGACCTCAACCAGCTCTCTGTGGCAGTGTTGAGTCCGTTGGATTTGGCCGGTCTAGAGGCGATCGCCGCATCGGCTCACATGCTGCGTGTTGTGGAAGTCTCTTCCACGATTGCTGCGTTTCTCGTTGCCTTTCGCAAAGGCGCGACCTACCACAGCCCCAATTTTCTCTGGTTTGAGCAACAATACGACGATTTCCTCTACATCGATCGCGTTGTCGTGGCCGCAACCCACCGGGGTCAGGGTCTTGGCCAGCACCTCTATGGTGACGTTATGGCCCAGGCTCAAGCGGCTCAGCTTCCCCGCATTGCCCTAGAAGTAGATATCGAACCGCCGAATCTTGCCTCTCTAAAGTTCCATCAGCAACAGGGATTTGTGGAAGTCGGGCAATTGATGCCCTACGACACCAAGGTAGTATCCCTACAGGTCAAATCACTGGATACTGCTCCATGACACAAAAGCTGTTTCACATTATTGCAAACACGGCTTGGGCAGAGGCTCAAGCCCAAGGCAGCTATCAGCCCCCGTCCCTGGAAGCGGAGGGCTTTATTCACCTCTCTGGGGAGAAGCAGGTGATCGCAACGGCGAATCGATTCTATCGGGGACAGATGGGGTTGGTGTTGCTGGAGATTGAGGGCGATCGCCTCCAGGCCGAACTCCGCTACGACGATGTACCTGGGCACGGCACATTTCCCCATTTGTATGGCCCGCTGAATCTAGATGCCGTCGTGAAAGTCTGGCCCTTTGAGCCCGGCGTTGATGGCACATTTACCGATGGGTAAGCATCACCGTCTCTACAAGGTTGTGATGTTTTGGAGACGTTCTTCCACCGCATCAAACGTCTCGGGCCGCTTGGCAAAGGCCCACCGTACTTCGGTTTGCCCCAGCCCCGGCGTCGCATAAAACGTAGACCCCGGTACCACCGCAATGCCCACGGTCTCGGTCATGTATTT
Source organism: uncultured Pseudanabaenaceae cyanobacterium (assembly GCA_938017515.1). Lineage (GTDB taxonomy): Bacteria > Cyanobacteriota > Cyanobacteriia > PCC-9006 > JAAUQQ01 > JAAUOP01. The sequence goes on along the minus strand of CALIJJ010000220.1, from coordinate 54,704 downwards.
TGTGAAGGCCCAGTCATCTCCCTCAAACCCCATCTGACCAAAATCACTCATGAGGTAATAGGCTCCCTGGGGTGGTTGAGCAACAAATCCAGCGGATTGCACCAGCTTAAAAATGCGATCGCGCCGCACCTCATACTCCCGCCGCTGCTCGGCAAAAAAATCATCCGGTAACCCCAACGCCGTCACGGCTGCATGTTGCAACGGTGTCGGCGCACAAATCGTCGTGAAGTCATGCAACTTGCGCACTGCATCCGTCAATGCAGCTGATGCACAGACATAGCCCAACCGCCACCCCGTCACTGCCAACGTCTTGCCCAAACCACCGATGGTGAGGGTGCGATCGCCCATGCCTTCTAACGTCGCCAGCGGAATGTGGGGCCGAGCATCGAAGGTGAGGCGATCGTAGATTTCGTCGGTGATGGCGATCGCATTATGTTTTTGACACAACTGTGCGATCGCCCCCAACTCCTCAGCATCCAGCACTCGCCCCGTGGGATTGTGGGGCGTATTCACAATAATGGCCTTCGTCTTTTCAGAAAATGCTGCTGCTAAGGTTTCTGGATCGAGGCGATAGGCCGGTGGGTCGAGGCGAACAAAGACGGGCTTGCCCTGGGCAAAGGCGATCGCCGGGACATAGTTCTCATGCATCGGCTCAATCACGATCACCTCATCGCCGGGATTGACCGTGCTCAGCAGGGCAAGAACAATGCCCTCGGAGACGCCACAGGTGACGGTGATTTGCGTTTCAGGGTCGTAGCGATAGTTGTAGAGGCGTTGGAAGGTGTGGGCGATCGCCTCCCGTAGTTCTGGCAGTCCCCACGTAATGCTGTACTGATTGTGCCCCGCTCGGATCGCTTGGCAGGCGGCTTCCAAAATGGCAGGGTGAGGCTCAAAATCTGGTAAGCCCTGGGCCATATTCACTGCACCATGCTGGATGGCTAGACGAGTCATGGTACGAATCGCAGAGGTTTCAATTCCCTGGAGTCGATTTGCGGTGAAATCTATCATGAGCAACGATAAGTAAGATCCGTTCTCTTGAATTTTAGGCTACCCCTTCGTTTCTCAGCGCATTATAATTGGGGCCTCTGCACCGTTAACCCCGTCCCTCGATGATGATGCTCGACCGCTTCTTGATTCCTCCGGAAGGTCTCCTGAGCAAAGGCAGCTATCGCAGCATTTTGAGCATTGGCTGCGTGGGCAGCATTTTGAGTGTGGGCAGCGCCGGGAGCATCTTGAGCATTGGCAGTGTGGGCAGTGTCCTGAGTCTCGCGAGCGCTGGCAGTGTGCTGAGTGTTCTCAGTTGCGGCAGTATCCTATCCTTTCTCAGTATCAACAGTACGCTGAGTTTTTTACGCTTGAATGCAGTGCTTAATCATCGTGGCGTTTGGGACTAAGAGACCAGGCTGTATCTCACGAAATACTTCACATCACCTGCTTTCGTGACTATTTGAAGAAGGGGTCTGGTGATTTGAGCATGACTTGTGTCGTCAACTCTATGTCACCCAACACTTTGCTTGGTTCGGAGCCCAAGCTCTCGGTGATACTCAACTCAGCCTCATTTGCATTGGGGGAACGGGCTATCCCCAACCCAGCAGCAGATGTTAGACCCTGTGGCAGTAGTGAAGGACGATCCGGTGAGCTTATTTCGAGAAAATAGGGCGTTGAAACGTGCCGAGATTTTCCTGAATTTGCCGTAGTTTTTGTACGGACCTTGGGCTGCGTGAAGCATGGGGGCTCGCGATCGAAGCCCCCACCGTGACCGCCTGCCACGGAATCTTGCTAAGATTGTGGGGAATATTACAAAACGTAACGCCGTCGCAATGAGTGTATCCCTCCTGCTTTCGCTCCTCCTCGCCCTCAGTGCGGCAGGCATCGCCCTCTATTTGCTGACCCCTCGTCGCTACGAATCGTCCGATTCCGTCGCCAACTCCTATGACGAGTGGACCGAAGACGGCATCCTGGAATATTACTGGGGCGAGCATATTCATCTCGGTCACTATGGTTTGCCACCCCGTCGTAAGAATTTTATTCAGGCGAAGTACGACTTTGTCCATGAAATGGTGCGCTGGGGTGGCCTCGATTGTCTGCCCCAAGGCACGACGCTGCTTGATGTCGGCTGTGGCATTGGCGGCAGCACCCGCACCCTCGCTAAGGACTATGGTTTTCAGGCAACCGGCGTCACGATTAGTCCTGGGCAGGTGAAACGTGCGACGGAACTGACGCCCTCCGGCGTGACGGCTCGCTTCCAGGTCGATGATGCCCTGAACCTGTCATTTCCCGATGCCAGCTTTGATGTGGTTTGGTCCGTGGAGGCTGGTCCCCACATGCCAGACAAGGCCCAGTTTGCGCGGGAGCTGCTGCGAGTGCTGAAGCCGGGAGGCATCCTGGTTGTGGCAGATTGGAATCAGCGGGACGATCGCCGCATTCCCCTCAATTTTTGGGAGAAGCCGGTGATGCAGCAACTGTTGGACCAGTGGGCCCACCCCAAATTCTCCAGTATTGAAGGGTTTGCTGAACTGCTGGAAGAAACGGGCTACGCCGCAGGGGCGGTGGAAACGGCGGACTGGACGCGGGAAACATTGCCCTCCTGGATTGACACCATTTGGCAGGGAGTCGTCCGGCCCAAGGGATGGATGCAGTACGGCCTCAAGGGCTTGATCAAGTCGTCGCGGGAGATCCCGACAATCCTGCTGATGCGCTTGGCCTTTGGGGCAGGTCTCTGTCGCTTTGGCATGTTTAAGGCAGTGCGTTCGCCCGCCGCTCCCACCACGAACTCAGCGAATACATCAGCAATGCTGTCCAAATAAAGCCAAACATGATCTGATACGCCTGTGTGAAGGGCTCCCGGTACAGAAAGACCCCCAGAAGAAACTGTAAGCTGGGAGCGACATACTGAAAGAAGCCGAGGGTGGCTAGGCTCAAGCGTTTGGCTGCATGGTTGAACCACAGCAGCGGCATTGACGTCACGACGCCACACCCGGCCAATAGCAGCGTTAGCCAACCGCTCGTGCCAAAGCTGCCGACCCCATTGCCGTGTTGGTAAACCAGAAAGGCGATCGCCACCGGGGTCAGCAGCATCGTCTCCACCGCCAACCCCGCCATCGGGTCCACATTGGCAACCTTGCGCAGCAAACCATAGAGCGCAAAGCTCAGTGCGAGGAAGAGGGCGAGCCAGGGAACCTGCCCACTGTGAAGAATGAACCCGCCGACACCTACCACCGCGATCGCCACTGCCACCTGTTTCCAGCGTCCCAGTCGCTCACCCAAAAAGAGAAATCCCAGTAGCACCGTCACGAGGGGATTGATGAAATAGCCCAGGCTGGTCTCCACGACGCGATCGCTGTTCACCCCGTAGATATAAATGCCCCAATTGCAGGCCAAGATGGCGGCACTCGCCAGCAGCATCGCCAGGGAGCGACGCGATCGCAGCAGCCCCCGCAATGTTTTCCATCGTCCCAGTGCTCCCAACAGCATGAGCAGCAGCACCAGTGACCAAGCCATACGGTGGCTCAAGATTTCTAGCGCAGGGACTGTGTTGAGCTGTTTCCAATACAGCGGAAATAATCCCCAGCTTCCGTAGGCTAGGAGCGCAAACAGAATACCGGAGCGCTCGGATTGACCCGATGAAGAATGCACCATGGAAAACGGCGGGCCAAGTGGCGGCCAAGGATAGAAGGGCGATGTCAGCCAAGCGTGATCGAAGCGCTGAGCTTGTGGAGCCATGGATGCAGCACCACCGTTTCACCCTAACGACAATACAAAATACTGCCCAGATACAGCTCCATGCCCTGAAGAGGAGTACAGCTTTTGAGCGGGTATTCCGTCCAGTAGGGCGCTAGCTGGGACGCTAGCCTCTGAATCTGATGAAGACTGAGGGGGAGCGAGGGGGATTCTACGGAACTTCGACTGAGCACAGCCCATTTTGCTCCAAGGCTTCCGTGAAATCCATCTAGGAAGGGCTTACTCACCCCCTCGAAGCGGTTCAGTGCCCTTTTTGCACCTCTAAATTTCGTCGTTATAGTGACATCAAATGACTGAAACTCAACCGAGTTAGCGCTCAACTGAGTCAGGGTCATCGACTGCCGAGAATGGTCTCGGTTCAGGGTGCAAAACCCCTTCATTACAAGGGGTCATATTCAGGGTGCATCATCGAGGTGTTGATCTTTTGGGGATAGACGATTTCGTCTATCCCTTTTTTTGTTTTTAATACAACCTTGCTGTTTCGACTCCTGGCTCCAGAGTGTTTGGCCGCGAATCTGAAACAGCCAAAAGATGACTCAGCCATTGCGGTCTTTCGGTCACTGGCCACACGCCATATCTCCTACTTTTCAGGCAGATAAGCAGGCTATAAGGGGGATTATACCTAACTTTTTGGGTCATCCCCGGCTCCTTGCGCCATCGAAAAAATAGGTTTCCGTGAAAATCTGGGGCGGAGGGTCATGGCGATCGCAAGACAAGGTCGAACGCCCTTTTTACATGACTAAATCCCTTGGTTACCGTAGCTATCAAATGACTGCAACACGATGGTCTTGCTTCACCGTAAGTTCCTTGCTGTGAGCAATGCGATCGAGGGGCAGTCGATTAGCGAAACCGAGAATCAATTTTGATTCTCCTCAGGGTGTTGGTCCGACCATTGGACCATTTTCAGGGTGCATTTTCGAGGTGTTGATCGGGTGGGATGAATAGGTGTATTCATCCCTCCTTTTCTTAAACCATCGCCGTTCTGTTGGGAGGGCAACGTTTCATGTCTAGAGATGCCCTTGTGGTCGGCATCAATCAGTATCAAGTTTTGCCAACGCTTCGTGCAGCGGCAGTGGATGCTGAGGCGATCGCCCAACGACTCAGCCAAAACGGTGAATTTCGGGTGCAGCGTCTGCCAGAAATTATTGTCCCTGCCGGTGCATCGGTAAACGGGGACAATGCTGGTACTTCAGTCAAAACAACGGCTCAAGCTCAGGTGGGTCAACGAACGGGTGTATCGACCTCGCAGCTCGAAGCTGCGCTGGTTAAATTATTTAAGCCGAGCGGTCCCCATGTGCCGGAGACTGCTCTCTTTTATTTCTCAGGACACGGTCTACAAAAGTCATCTGGGATTCACGAAGGTTACCTCGCAACCAGTGAAGCCAACCCCCACCAGAGTTTCTTTGGACTGTCCCTGTTTTGGTTGCGGCGACTGTTGCAAGAGAGTCCGGTGCGCCAGCGTGTTATTTGGCTCGACTGTTGTCACAGTGGGGCGTTGCTGGATGTCGCAGAAGTGGATCCAGGGGCGAAACCCGGCACCTCGCGCTTCCTGATGGCGGCATCGCGGGAATATGAATCGGCGTACGAGTCCCTCGATAGTCAGTACAGCGTGTTGACGGAAGCCATCCTAGAAGGGCTAGAGCCTGGGCGGGTGGACAGCGGCATCATCACCAATCACAGTCTGACGGACTGGGTCAATACTCGGTTGAAAGGACAACTTCAGCAGCCGCTTTTCGAGAATTCGGGGGCTGAGATTTGGCTGACTCGGGGCACAGGACGGCCGGTGTCTGGGGACGTTGGCGCAGAGGCTGAGGGCCCTGGGGAGGCGATCGCCAAATCTCCCAACCTAAAGTATTCCAACACGAACAGTGCCCATGCGAACGGTGCCCATGCGAACGGTTCCCATGCAAACCATCCGAATCTAGGATCTCCTGCGCCAGGAGCAGAGGCCGAGGTCATCCCATCCGCAACGAAGGGCAAAGCAGTGGCTCCATCACTGACGGAGCCAACGCCCGAACAGGTAAAGGAACCGCTAAAGCAACAGGCAAGACTGCCCTCACCCAGCCCAGCGGTTGCCAGCTCATCTAACTCAGCGCTGCCTGACGTCGCATCGCCTGGCTCAGCGCCGCCAGGTTTAGCACCGCCGTCGCCATTTCCTGGCCTGCAAGCCTTTCGCTCCAATCAAGCCTATGCCTTTACGGGGCGTACCAAAACCATCAAGATGCTGTTGCGGGCTGTCTATGGAACGCCCCTTGTTTCCTTGGTTGGGGGGGCAAGCAGTGGCAAAACCTCGCTGGTGCAGGCGGGGCTGTTGCCTGCTTTGACACGCTTTTCCCAAAAATCGGGCAAACCCTGGCTGATTAAGCAAGTGCAGGCGGGGCAGCACAAGCAACCGTTGCTGGATCTCGCTGAAGCCTTTGTGGATGCCTCGGCAACCGAATGGGAGCGAGGTGAGCAGTTACGTCGTAATAGTTTGCTGCTCGCTTCTGATACGCGGGGGCTGGTGCAGCTCGTTCACCATGCTCGGGCTTCCCATCAACGGAATGCTGATGAGGATGCTGTTGGAGAAGGGATCGAGAACGCCCGCGATCGCCACCCCAGCGATCGCAAATCCATTCGCCTTTTGCTGGTGGTCGATGCCTTCGAGCTGTTGCTCCAAGCCTCCTCCGACCCAGATATGGGTATGATTCGCCAGCATTTCCTCTCTAACCTGGTCACCCTGATGCAGGAGGACTCAGATTGGGTGCGCTTGTTGCTGGTGGTACGTTCCGATTACTGGGATGCCTGCTATAAGGCGACGGAACTGTTGCAGCAGGGGCCTTCCCGACTGGTCGGGATCGACCCTCTGGAGGGCGATGCCATGGCTGAGGCGATGACCCAGCCGCTCCAGCGGGTGGGTTGGCAGTGCGAGGCCCATCTGCCTGCGATCTTGCTGGGGGACATTGCGCCGTCGCCCTCACGATTGGCCCTCATGCAGTTGGTCTTGAAATCACTGTGGGACCATCCGGCGAGTCAGAGCGATCGCACCCTGCGCCTCTGTACCTATGCAGAATTGGGAGGCATTCGTGGACTGCTCGTCGGCCAAGCGACTCAGCTGTTGGAAACCCTAACGGCCTCGGAGCAAAAATTGGTTCAGCGTATTTTCCTGGCGCTGACCCAGTTGGGGGACGGCGCACCGGATTCCCTGCGCACGATCTCCAAGGCGGATTTGGGCATTGGTTCGACGCCCACTCCGAGCAGTGATGAACTGATTGCAGTGTTGGAAACGCTGATCGAATCACGCTTGGTGTACAGCACGGGCTACTCGGTTCAGTTGCCCCCGGAGGAAGACCTTGATCTGGCCTTTCTGCCAAACCTGATGCCGCGTGAGTCGCTCCAAGCCTCCCACGAGGCTCTGATTCGAGACTGGCCTGCGCTTCAGGATTGGCTCAAGGCCGAACGCCCGAGATTGGTTCGTCAGCGCCGCATCGAATTTGCGGCGAAGGACTGGTGCGATCGCAATGAAATGTTTGCGAAGGATGGCTGGCTTCAAGGCCGCAACCTACGCGAAGCCGAAGCCTATCTACGCGAGCATCCGGACGACCTCTCCTCCATTGCCCAGCATTACATCCACCTCAGCCACAAGCAGCACAAAAAGCGGCGTAAGGATTCCAAACTGCTCCAGTTTGGCTTGCCCACAGCGCTGACGGCGACGCTGTTCGCCCTGGTTTATCACGCCTTTATTACCCGCTCCTTCGATCAAACGGAACAGATTAAAGCAATGCAGGCTCAAAACACGACGAAGCAAATTCTCTCCGACCCCGATGCTGATCCCACCACAGCCCTGTTGCTGAACCGACTGGCCCTGGCCAATGGGTCTCGGTCTAGGGGCAAGGGAGAGGCCGGGGATGCTGAACGATCCCACTCGGGTACGATTGCCCTCCATGGCCTGCGCGAAGCCCTGCGCAGTTTGCAAGTGCGGGGCCAGTTTAAGGGACGGTCCGGCATGGAACAGATCCATTGGAGCCAGGACCAGCAGACGCTCGTTGGGGTGAATCATCGCGGTCATGCTTACCTCTGGCGCGTTGCCCCGATATTGGCCAGGGAGGACTCTCTACGGTTGCAGCAGCGACTGTCCTGGCCCCAGCCTGCGGTGCCCCAGTCGGCGCTGATGCGATCGCTCATGCATAGTACGGCAGACGTTGAGCCCTCTGCCCCTGCCATGGACCCTCGCATTCGCTCCCTCAGCCTCAGCGCAGATAGCCGTCAGGTGGCCGCGATCGCCCAGGATAAAAAAGAAGTGGTGATTTGGTCACTCCAATCGGGCAAGGTGATGCACCATCTCAAGGACTTTCCCATTGCGCCGGAGCAGATTCAGTTCAGTCCAGCCTCGCAGCATACCAGTAATGAATCAACTGACCCCAGGTCCAATGATGATGGAGCCAAGGGTCGCCAACAGCCCCAGCCACTGTTGGCCATTGTTGCGGGACGAACCGTTCATCTTTGGGGGACAGACCAAGAACCCAAGGCCTACGGAACGTTGGAACACTTGGCCCCTGTGGAGGAGATCGCGTTCAGTCAGGAGGGCCAGTATTTGCTGACCAGTGCTGGCGATCGCCGTCTGCGTCTTTGGAATCTCAATACCGGTATTCAGGAGCAGGAAATTACAGCTTCGACACCGCTGGAGCAAATTCGCCTCAGCCCCAGCGGCAAGATGATTGCTGCTCTGGGCCGTAACGGGACGCTCTACGTCTGGGATCGTCGCAGTGGTGATCGGCTCCAGGTGCTCAAGGTGGTGGAGCGCTTTGCCCAAGCCAAACCGCAGCAAATGGTGTTTTCTGAGGATGAAACCACGTTGGTTTCGGTCCAGGGCGATCGCGTTTGGGTCTGGGATGTGGCGACTGGGGACTTGCAAAATATGCTGCAACTTTCAGACCAAGAGGTGGTTCAGGCCGAAGCGGCTCCGTCTCCATCGACCCCAACTCAGGTCATCCCAAATCAAGCGACGCAAACTCAATCGACCCCAACTCAAGTCACCCCCACTCAGCCGACGCAAAAAGCCCCAGCCCTCTCCCCGGGCCTCCCGCCGCTGGTTCGCCTCAGCCCCGACGGCGCATTGCTCTTGGCCGTAGACCAGGGCAAAAGCGGGGCGAGTCATCTTTGGAATTTGCGTACGGGGGAGAAGTTGCGTGTTCTGCGGGACAGCCATGCCTCAGCGGTACGCGATGCCCGTTTCAATCCTGACGGTTCGACCCTGGTCACCGTCCGTGAAAGCGGACAGCTCACCTTCTGGGATTCCGAGCCAGGCTATGAGATGCCGCCGATTCATGTCATGGAAGCCCCCCAAGCCCAAGGATTTGCCCAAGCCTCTGCGGCGGAAGTGGCTCTGTCTCAAGCAAATCCATTGCGCTGGCTCAATCTAAAACCTCGACAGAACTTGCGGGTACAACCTCGTCCTTCGGGGCTTGATTTCTTGCTGTTGGATGAAGCCGGACAATTACGTCGCTGGGATTTGGCCACGGGATTACCCGAGACATCCCATTATCTCAACCATCCAGACGATAGCCCCATTACGGCTGCTGACTGGACTCCGACGCTTAGCCATGCGATCACGGCCCATCGAGACGGAGCCGTTCAGCTTTGGAGTCTGGGGCGTGGTAATTCAGCCGCGATTCAAATTGATGATTTGGCCGATGAGTTAGCGGATAAAAGCATTGTCTCCCTCCAGCTCAGTCACCATGCCCAGACTCTCCTTGCCGTTGATGCGAGACGACAGATCTATCTTTGGGATGTGAGTGGTTCGGGCAAAAATCCCCAGCGTTTTCTCTGGCCCCAGGCCATTGGTTCGGTGGAGCAGGCCCAGATGAGTCGAGATGGTAAGCGGCTCGTGACCGCCTCCGGTGGCCGGTTGGCGCTGTGGAATATCAAAAATGGAGAGCAGCTCCGCCGCTTTGACCTGCCAGGGGTGACGGCGATCGCCCTGGATGAAGCGGGCAAGACCCTTGCTGTGGCGCTTCCCGAGGGGAGTATCAAGCTGCTGTCGATCCAAACGGGCAAAGTCCTGCTGACGTTGCCGTCCTTGGACCACCGTGTGATTAAATCCCTCACCTTTAGTGGCGATCAGCTCGCCGCAGGCACCATGGATGGTCAAATTACGCTCTGGGATCGCACTCGGGGCGATCGCCTCAGTCAGCTCCAGCACCCTTCCCTTCAGCAAGATTTCCGTTCGTCTGCTTCAGTTCAGGCTGCCCCCGGAGCCATCCTCGACTTGTCCTATAGTCCAGATGGGCAAGTCATTTCAGCGATTGATTCCGAGGGAACCGTAGCCTTTTGGGCGGCCACCGAGAAAAGCCTGCGCAAGCTGGCCCGCGATCGCAGCTTCCGTCAGCTCACCTCCGAGGAATGTGTGGCCTACCTCAAACTAACCGAGGCGGATTGCCCGCGCCTACCGGGGGCACAAACTGAGGATGATGCTCCGTAAGCTCCCATCAAGCTCCCATTGCGCTTGTTCATGCGAGCCGAAGGCGAGTCGTCCTTGAGGTGTTCTTGGGTCATCAATCCATCATGGGCACTTTGACCCAAAGCAATCGTGGGTGTATAGAATGAGTGCGGGCATCCCGACCGACTTCCCAACGATAACTTCCCCCCTAAAAACCGTGGCGCAAACCTACTCCCACCGTTCGCTGTTGACGGCATTCCAAGATTTTGTTGGAGCCCTAGCCCAACTGCCCCGCAGCGCTCGACGCCATCCCAAGCAAGCGCTGGTGAACCTATTCCAAACCCACCGTGGCCTGTTGAGCAAGCTGCTCGGTTTGGTTGCGTTGGGCGGCTTGGTGATGTGGAATTGGAAGCTGCTCCTGGCCCTGGGGGTCGGTGTGGGGGTCATGGTTTTGGTCTATGCCCTGCACAAATTGGATTGGCAGCATTGGACTAGCGTTCTGCGCCAGTGGCTGTCAGGTCCGAAAAAGCTGCTGATTCTGTCGGTGGGGACGGGCAGTGTGGCGATGTTGGGCACCTATATGGCCGCCATGATTTGGGAAGACGCCCACAGTGCCTGGCTCGCAACCAGTATCTTTTTGCAGGGCACCGGCATGATGGTGCTGTTGGCACTGCTGTCGGCTCAGATTTTGGGCAAGGAAAGCGATCGCTTTGATGTCAGCTTTGATCAATCCCTAGAAAATCTCGCGCACCCCGAACCCCTCAAGCGTCTGTTGGCCGTGCGCCAGCTCCATCGCCTCATGGCCCAGGGCTCCCTCGATGCAGAGCAGAAACGCACGGTGGATCAAGCCCTCCAGCTCTTGCTGCACCAGGAACGTGAGTCCGCCGTCCGTGAAGCGCTGCTCCACCGTCTTCAGCCCAACCTAAAACCGCTTAACCTCAAGCCACGCCCTTCGGCTCAAGCTTAATGACGCCATGAGCGATCGCACCGACCCCCTCTCCGCCGCTGAGATTAAGCAAAAAGCGCTCGACCTTGGCTTTCATAAAGTTGGGATTGCTCGGGTGGCAGATTGGGATGACGATACGGCACCGAACCAGGCGCTGCAACGGTGGCTTGATCAGGGACATCAGGCGGAGATGGCTTGGATGGATAACCCCAGACGTCAGGATATCCGTCAGGTCATGCCCGGTATTCGCTCGGTCATTTCCTTCGCGCTGAATTACTACACCCCCCATCGCCACAGTGACGATCCGGCGATCGCAAAAATCTCTCGCTACGGCTGGGGTCGCGACTATCACCGTGTCATTGGCAAGAAACTGAAGGCCTTCAGCCTCTGGCTTGAAGCCCAGAGCCAGCCCGACGCCCCCGTCGAGACCCGCTATTACGTTGATACCGGTCCGATTTCCGATAAGCTTTGGGCCCAGCGGGCTGGCTTGGGCTGGATCGCCAAAAATAGCAACGTCATTACCCGTGAATACGGCTCTTGGGTCTTCCTCAGCGAAATTCTTACCAACCTCGACCTCACCCCCGATCGCCCCCACGCTCAGCATTGTGGCAGCTGCACCCGCTGTCTCGATGCTTGCCCGACCCAAGCCTTTCCGGATCCCTTCGTGGTCGATGCGAATCGATGTATTGCCTATCACACCATCGAAAATCGTAGTGCGGAACTCCCCGAGGCGATCGCCGTCAAGCTCAACAACTGGGTTGCAGGCTGTGACATCTGCCAAGATGTCTGCCCCTGGAACCAACGATTTGCCCAACCCACCGATGTCGAGGACTTTCATCCCTACCCGGATAACCTCGCACCTTCCCTCGAAGACCTGGCTCACTTGAGTGAGGCGGATTGGAATCGGCGGTTTCCCGCTTCGGCACTGCGGCGCATCAAGCCTGCCCTATGGCAACGCAATGCCCAAGCCAATCTGCCGAAATTCCCACCGTCTAACGAAAGTACCCCCTTGATTTGAGGTTCGTAGGAGATAATAGTGGCAACTGCGCCCAAATTGTGCGTTCTCACCCTTGTCGGTGCACCCTAGAGCTAGCACTCCGTCCCACGCCTGTCGTTCTTGGAACCCCATCTGTGAAGCTATTTCGCCGTCTTTCCCCAGCTCTCTTATCGCTCGGTCTAGCCCTCGGACTTGCCGCCCCTACCAAAGCTCAGGTTCCCCATACGGCCTCTCTGGACTTTGATGAGCTCCAGGAAATTGGTTTGGCGATCGCCCAGGAAGCTGCCCAACGCAGTCAGTTCCAGCAGTACGACATTGCGCTTCAGCAAGTGGAGTTGGCGACCCAGCTGGTCCCGAATGACTTCCGTGTTTGGGCGGTGGCTGCGGACATTTACCTGCGCACCGACCAACTCGATGATGGCATTGGTGCCCTCAATACCGCGCGCAAGCTAGAGCCCACCGACCCCGCGATTCATCTGGCCCTCGGCACCGCTTATTTCCGTAAGCAAGACTATGTGGCGGCCACTAAAAACTACGAGCGAGGTGTTCAACTCAAGCCCGACTCGCCCGGCGCTTTATTTGACCTTGGCAATGCTTACTACGTCACCAATCGTTTCAAAGAAGCCGTTGACACCTATGAAAAAGCCGTAGACCTCGGTGATGATTTCTGGGAAGCCATCAACAATATTGGCCTGGTTCGGTATGAGCAAGGCCAGCGCGAGGATGCGATCGCAGCCTGGCGAAAAGCCCTCAGCTATAACGAAAAAGCGGCCGAACCGCAGCTCGCCCTAGCCGTTGCTCTCTATGCCAAGGGTGAGCGTAAGCAGAGTTTGCGTCTCGCAGAAGCCGCCCTGAAGTCCGATGGTCAGTATGGCGATGTTGATTATTTGCGCGATCAGCTCTGGGGCGATCGCTTGGTTAAAGACACCGAGCTTTTTCTTGCAACACCTCAAATGAAAAGCGTTTTGGCCCGCGTAGATCTCGCGCGCTAATTTCTGCCTAGCTTCTAGTTGAATGAAAAGCCCCAGCACGAATAGAGGTGCTGGGGCTTTTTTCGCAGATGTTTCAGTAATCCCCTTTAGTTCTGAACAATTTGAGCTGGCCCTGCAACGGATCCAAGGCTCTGTCGTTGGGCCACGGATGTGCCATTCATCAGCCAGATCACGTTTTCACCAGTTCCTTGATTACGCCAAACGATGTCAGCGTTGAGATCACCGTTGTAGTCACCACTCCCTGCTAGAGTCCAGTCTCTCGAAATTGATTCAAGCACCACTGCTGCTCCGACAGTCTCATCGTTCATCAACCAGATTGTATTCTGACCTGTTACACGGTTTCGCCACACAATATCGGCTTCTAAGTCATTGTTAAAATCACCCACAGCTTCAATTTGCCAACGCTGGTCTCGAATCGTTGGACCTACAAGAGCAACTTCGCTGGCGAAGGTGTCACCATTCATGTACCAAATAGAGACTTCCCCGGTGCTATCGTTGCGCCAGAGAATGTCGGTTTGAGCTGCGCCAGAAGTGGCATTAACGGGGCCGCCAAAGTCTCCCACTCCTACAATTGAAAAGCCAGCTTCTTGCGATGGGGTAATTGCTTTGGGCGGTAACACGGGGGTGAGAGTTGTTGCGGAAGGTGTTCCGGTGACAGTGACTGATAGAAGTGACACATTACCGGCACTGTCCTGGAGCACGAGCTCTGGCACGCCATCCCCATCAAAATCGCTGGAACCGCGAGTCTCAAAACCAGCAGGAATTGCAAAGTTAGCTCCTTGCTGAATGACAGAGATTGCCCCAGATGGATTATCCAGGAATAGGACAAAGTTATCCCCCCCATCCTGGAAGATAAGATCGCTTGTTCCGTTGTTATCAAAATCGTGCTCGGCAGGACTGAGGACGCGATCGATATCAATCGTGACCGTTTTTGTGTCTTCTTCAGGGGTGGGATTGAGCGGATCAGGCCCGGTGAAGCCCAAGTCATTGACTGTGATCGTCAATGTTGCATCAGTGTCAATATTGACGGGGTCGAAAATGAGTCCGTTCAACGCATCATTGAGTGCGGCTTGGGTGCCAAGCACCGAGATGATGGAATCGCTGATGCCGTCGTTGTTGATATTGCCTGGATCAGCACTACCATCAGCCCGAATGAAAGTGAGACCTGTGGTGTTGCCCAGTGTCAAGGCACCAAAAGCAGGATCAACAGATAAATCCAGTCGAACCTCGTTCGCTGAGCCTGCGTCCGGGTCGCTGATAGAGATGATGCCTCCAGTTCCTGCCGGTGCATCAGCAAAGATGAGGGTCTTGTCTCCCTGAACGAGAAGCTTTTCACCGGGCTCATCGGCTTGGGTGGGTAGGGTGATGACGGGTGCTTCATTGACGGCCGGAACGTAGTCAAAAGTGAGGATGTTGGAGGCTTGGTTGGTGTTGCCTGCAATATCAGTGACCCCCACGGTGTTTCCAACTTCTCCCGCTCGCACTTGAATGGAAACATCAAGATTGGGATCTTCGGGGGAAAATTCAATTTCGTAGGTTGGTGCTCCTCCCACAGGAGTCACATCAACAATGCTTAGGATTGAACCATTGGTAACAATTAGGTCATCTAGAACTGGGTTGAGACCTGTGGGGGCGTTGATGAGTTCGAAACTGTCGGGGGCGATCGCCTCAGAGAAGGTCGCTACGACAGTGAAGATTCCATCAACAACACGGGGAGAGCCGGGAGCAATGGGGTCAAGCGTTGGCTCTTTCGTTGTAAGAGTAACTGTTGGATTCCTGGTGTCGTAATTGACGGTGACAGTAACGGGTGTTTCGCCATTCGGTGTTTGGTTTGGGTTGGTCGCGAGGTCAGCAACGGCACCATCCGCGATCGATATCGTAATATCGCCCTCAAATCCACCAACAGGATTGGTTGGCGTGACGGTAAATGTATATTCGAAAGCGTTCACCTGCGTGAACGGGCTGATCGTCGCATCAATATTCGTGACGACGTCAGGGCCGCCAGCAATATCAGATACCTTTCTCAATGGGGTATCGTCAAATGTGGCGGTGACTGTGAAGCTAGCATCATTAATGGGTTGATTGGCTGCGATTACACCATCCGAATTGCTCGCAACTAATGTTTCAGTGGTGGGGTTAGTTGTGTCATAAATCGCTTCGATTGTGATAGGAGCATTGCCATTGCCTGCCACATCTCGAAAAGTACCCGCTGCCAGTACCACATCGACATTGCCCTGGAAATTGTCATCGGGTGAAATCGAGAAGTTGAATTCCGGTAAGGTCCCACCGAGCGCGCCAATCGTAAAGTTGTTGATTGGGACTTGGGTGAGATCAATGCCAGCAGTGCTGAGTTCTTCAGAAACTGTTCCTGAAATTGTCAACGTGTCGGTGTTGAAGAAACGAGGTCCGACTAGGTTGCCAGCTACATCTGTGTTGCGATTGGCATCTGCAGAGGTTATGAAGGTTGCCAACGTTGATGGATTGGGGACTAAGAAGGGATTGCGGGTATCGATATCGAAGGCGTCAGTCAGGAATTCCTGGGTCGCGGGTGTTGCCTCTTCCTGCTCAATGCCGAGGGCACTTTTTGCGCCTCGAATTTCAAGATCGATATTGTCAATTTCGACCTCCTGATCCAAGAGAGGATAGGTAATGACATAGGCATTGTTGAGACCGCCATTGATGCTGATCCATTCGCCGGTTGGTGTGCCGAGATTATTCTCGGTTGAAGGAGCTAAGAACGTTATGGCTGGTTGATTGGCCGCGCTTGGATCCATCGAGTCGTTGTAGACGATGGTGAAACTGTATCCAGCCGCAACATTGTCATCAGATGCGAAAAAGTCCTCGTTTCTCTCAGTCCCTCGAGGAGAAACCTTGTCCGGAACCGTTTCGCCGGTTGTGACTTCTCTGAAGATAACGTCGATAACTTCGGGGCGGGTCCGGAGGAAGTAGACAGAGCCAGCGCTTTGAACGTCATCGCGATCGCCAGCATTCCGCGCTGGCCCGTCAACGGTTGGATTTGCTTCGATGGGAGCTTCTGTGTCTTGTATCTGTCCCGTCGTATCGTCTTGTTCTAGTACAACAACGTCCGAAGGAGCTCCAACGATCGCTTGGGGAGTTGTCGTCTCGGGGTCTTGGTAAATGGAAACCGATTCACCAAAGGTGCGATTGAGATTGACGAAGCCATCACCAGCGGCGTTGAGGGTTGGGCGACCAAAAGGCTCAGGGGTTTGATCCACTGGGGATTGGCTAATCTCGGTAGCGGTGATGACCTCAACTTCTTCCCATTGCTGGCCAGCTGTTAAATCAGGGTTGCGCTGGAAGATGTAGGCGCTACCACCACCGATGAGTTCATTGCCGCTAATCGGGTCTTGAACATCACCCGCAAGGGGGGCACCGATCGCAATAAAGTCACCGGAGATAGAGACAGAAAAACCAAATTCGTCGATCGCGGTGGCATCACTGGCGGTTAACTGCTGAATGCGGCTCCAACTACCATCGGTTTGCTTTTCAAAAATGTAGGCAGCGCCCGTATCCGTTTGCTCATTTGTTGCATTGGCTGCCGCATCTTCAAGACTTGCTCCGACGATCGCATAATTCCCCGAAATACTGACAGAGCGGCCAAACTCTGAGCCGACAGTCTCGTCATCTTCTCCTACGGTAATATCCTTGGAGCGCAGCGTGGCATCCAGTGTCCATTTCCCATCTGCCTTTTTGGAGAAGACATAGGCTGCACCGGTTTCAGGCTGCGGCTGGGTGAGGATTTCCGGTTGCAGTGTCTCTGTGCCCGGTGCACCAATGATGACAGTATTGCCGTCGATGGCGACTGAAGAACCGAGAAAATCAGCACCGACATCGGCTAATTTACCTGGATCATTTTGAAACGCAATGCGCTGAGTATCAACAAGCTCCCCGCCATCCAATTGGCTCTCGTTGAGTGTAATGGTCGCTGGAGCCCAACTGCCGTCGGGTTGCTTTTCAAAGATATAGGCAGCACCCGCCTGTGCTTCTGAGCGATTGGCGAGATCGAGGTAGCTAGTGGCTTGGGGGGCACCGACAACAATAAAGTCTTCCGAGGTTGCGACTGCCGAGCCAAACTCATCTAGTGAAATCGCACTGGGAGCTGTCGTTGGATCTCCAGCTTCTCTCGGGTCTGGGAATCCCTGTAGACGAGCGCTAAGGTCCCATTCACCAGTCGTTGGGTTTAGATCATAGACATAGACACGGCCGGACTCACCCTCTGTAAAGGTGCCAGTGTCAACTGGATTGGTATCGCCAGCACCGGTTGGATCACCAACTACGATTCGATAGAGCGGGTCTCCTGCGGCTTGTTCTATGGCTGTGATGGCAACGGTTGAGCCATAACTCAAGGTCAAGGGATCGGTGGTTTCATCAAGGGCATCCTGGGGCACCGTCAGACGTTGTTGCTTTTCCCAGTTACCACCGACGAGCTTATAGACATAAAGCGCACCGGTTGCCACATCATCATTGAGAGGACCCACATTGGGGTCTGCATTATTGACGGGTGCATCAAAGGGAATGCCAACAACGGCGTACTCACCAAAAATAGAAACCGAGGCACCAAATTCTTCGTTGCTGACGAGGTCATTGGTGATGGGAGAGTTCAGTAACTCATCCGGATCAACATCCGTGGAATTTTCTTTTTCTGCAATGACCCAGCCGAGGACCCCTGCATAGCTGCGCTGAGCAACTGCCGTGAGGGCGAGGTCTGCGGACGTGCTGCTCCCCTGCTCCACATCTAGGTTCCAGCTCCCCCCCCGTGCGGCTGCACCAATGGGGCCGGTTGCGGCTGAGATGCTGGCCCCTGTGAGCTGATGCAGTTTATGGATAAATTCTTCACCAGCGTCACCGGCAGCAACGCGGCAACCGTACAGCATCAGACGAGGCGCTGTGATGCCTGAGAACCACTGGGACAGACGCCCTGCATGGCTGGCCAGCGTATCAAGAGAAAGTTCACCGTTGCCCAGGTAGAGGCATCCCGGAGCACCGTGGGCGATGAGGTGAACGGTGCTGGGGGAAAACTGAGCGATCGCCTGAGTTACCTGCTCAATCCCGTCTTCATTGGGGGAGAGTAAAACGACCTGGGCACCGGGGACCACACCGGCTACGAGCTTCTGATAGTCTTCTGCTCCGCGATCGATGACGACAAGGGGACGGTTGGAGGGAACGGATGAAAGATTTAGATTGCGCATGGCAGGTGCAGAAGCGTTGGTAGTGCAGTTGGTGCAGTCGGTCGTCATCTGGAATGCCTCCTGAGTTGATAGGGAATCGCTCAACGAAAAACTGCCCCTGCGATTTCCTGAATTAAAGTGCTGAAGCAAAAAATGCCACAGCATGCGATGCGGGCTTAAGAGGCTTGTCTCAACGGTGCCGCAAAGTGGAAAAATCGTGCAGGAGCAAAGTTAGATTTCACCCTTAGATTAAATTCGGCCTGAAGTATAACAGCAGACATTGATATTGGGATGCCGGGAATACATTCGACAAATATGTAAATCAGGGTTCCCTAAAATCGGATCTAAGCTGTCATGGCGGTTTGATTTAGGTATGGGGAGCTTGATCGGATACGAATAGTTTTGCGTGTGAAACAGTCCGAGAGAGGCCCAGAACGAAGTCAAGCTGCTTCACACAATATTTATGCCGGGCTTAGCGGTGACGGGAGTCTCCACTCTGGGGCGGGAATAATGACGTAGCGGGCCGATTTTATTGATGGCTCTTTTTCCAGTCGGGTTTTGCCATTCAACATGACGCAGCCTTCCACTTCGGTGATCTCTGACTCCTGCGATCGCCCCGATTCTCATCCTGATGCCGAACATTCCCAGCCCACTGCTCCTGTTGCGGTGCTTGCTGATGCTGTGGGGAGTCTTGCGCCACAGCAATGCGCAGAGCTGTGCTCAGGTGCATCGCCAGCACAGGACGCTGGGGTGACCTTGGCGCAAGTGCTCGATGGTTTGCCCCACTATATTTTTTGGAAGGATCAGAATTCGGTTTATCAAGGCTGTAATCAGGCTTTTGCGGAGGTCGTCGGCTTATCTTCGACCGATGAGGTGCGAGGCAAAACCGATTACGACATGCCCTGGAAGCGTGACGAGGCTGACTGGTTTCGGGTTTGCGATCGCCGTGTGATGGCCTCCAATACTCCGGCCTACGCCATCATTGAACCCCAGCAGCAGCGGGATGGACGCCAGGGGTGGATTAAGACAGACAAAATTCCTCTCAGAGACGCCTCAGGCCAGGTGGTCGGCATCTTGGGTAGCTATGAGGACGTGAGCGATCGCATTGCCCTCAATCAAACCCTCAAGCACCAGACCCAGTCCCTGGAAGCAGCGGTGGTGGAGAAGACACAAGCCCTCCAGGCCAGCAAAGAACAGCTCCATCATCTAGCCGCCAACGTGCCAGGGATGATCTATCAGTTATGGCGCACGCCTGCGGGAGATGTGTCGTTTCCCTATGTCAGTTCAGGATGTCAAGAATTGTGTGAAGTTTCGGCCGACGCCGCGATGGCGGATGCCCAGGCTCTCCTCAACATCATTGACCCGGCAGAACGCGATGCCTTTGAGGTGGCGATGATGAAATCGGCAGCATCGTTGCTGCCCTGGTGCTGGGAAGGCCGAGTGCTGCTGGCTTCTGGAACAGAAAAGTGGGTTCAGGGAGCAGCCAGACCGGCGCGCCAAGCCGATGGTTCGGTCCTGTGGGATGGGTTGCTGATTGATGTGAGCGATCGCAAGCGAGCGGAGCAAGCGATTCAGCGACTCAACTCCGACTTAGAACAACGGGTGGCAGAGCGGACCCAGGCCTTGGCCCAAGCCAACCAAGAATTAGAACGGCTGGCCAATCTGGATGGACTGACGCAGATTGCCAATCGTCGCCGTTTTGATCAGTGTCTGTTTCAGGAGTGGAAGCGTCTTGCTCGGGAGGAGCAGCCCCTCTCACTCGTCTTGATTGATATTGATCACTTCAAAGCCTACAACGATCGCTATGGTCATTTGGCCGGAGACCAGTGCCTCCACCGCGTCGCGCAACTGCTCAAATCGATGGCGCTTAGACCGGCCGACCTGGTGAGCCGCTATGGGGGCGAGGAATTTGCCGTGATTTTACCCGGTACGCCGATGGCGGGGGCCGAGGCTGTTGCCCAGCGCATTCAGCAAGGCATTGCCAAACTCAACATTGACCATGCTCGCTCGCCGACGGCGCTCTATCTCACCCTGAGTTTGGGTGTGGCAACGACCCATCCGACATCGGACATGTTGCCAACAACGTTGATTGAATATGCGGATACCGCCTTGTACGAAGCCAAGTCCCAGGGCCGCAATCGCTATCGCATCCAGATTTTTTAATTAACCCTTGATTGAGACCTAACCTACACTTTCTTACAGATGCAACTGATGATGCTCCGTTGACGCAGCAATCCTTCAAACACTGTGTTTCAAAGGCTCAGTAAATATCAGTGGCTGATGGGAAATAGGACCATACAAGGAAGATTTTTTCTTGCTCGCAAAAAATGCAGACTTCATGACATATCGATAGAAAATTGCATTTCTGTGAAAATACTGTATCGTCTGAAACGACTGAGACGCATTGCTAGCAAAGTTGGGCAAGCTGGAAAAGCAACATCCCTGTAGGTCGTCCTTCTCCCCTTCATTTTGGGTTAATCACTCTTTTGGCGACTGCTCTTTTTGGCAACTGTCGGACCCTTCCCTGAACCTATGGCTGCCGAAGATATTTTGATTCGCTCATCCACTGTATTGGTGGTTGAAGACAATGCTACGAACCTACTGGTGGCTGTTAATTACTTAAAGACCTGTGGCTTCAATGTGCTGGTTGCCAAGCGTGGTGAAGAAGGGCTTCAGATCGTTGCCCAGACGCCACCGGATCTGATCCTGTTGGATGTTTTGATGCCTGGCATGGATGGCTTTGAGGTGTGTCGGCGACTCAAGCAGCGGGTTGAATCCCGTGATATTCCCGTCATTTTTATGACAGCACTGACCGAAACGGAGGATAAGGTTGAGGGGTTTAAGGCCGGGGGCGTTGACTACATCACCAAGCCCATTAAGCCCGAGGAACTGTTTGCCCGCGTGGATGTGCATCTCAAGTTAAGGGCCCTGAGTCAGGCTTTGGCCGAGCGTACTGCTGCGTTAGAAACGGCAAATCGACAGCTCTATCGCCTGGCCACGCTGGATGGTTTGACCCAGGTTGCCAATCGCCGTTGTTTTGATGAGCGCCTGGCGCGGGAGTGGAAGCGGCTGGCACGGGAGCGATCGCCGCTCTCCTTACTGTTAATTGATATTGATCATTTCAAGCTCTATAACGATCACTACGGTCATCTGGGCGGGGATGAATGTCTCTACCGTGTTGCTCAGGCACTGGAACGAGGAGTTTCCCGCCCGGCGGATTTGGTGGCACGCTACGGCGGAGAGGAGTTTGCGGTGCTGTTGCCCAATACCGATCGTGCAGGTGCAGCACATCTGGGCCGACAGCTTAAGGATGAGGTGGATCGGCTGCAGCTCCCCCATGCTCAATCTCCCGTCAAGAACTGTGTCACGCTGAGCTTAGGGGTGGCAACGGTTCTGCCTCAACAGGATGATCCGCTGACAGTATTAATTGAACGGGCCGATCGAACCCTATATCGTGCCAAGCAACTGGGACGCGATCGCCTGGTTGTTGAGGATGCATGATCGCTCGAAGCATGCTCTCGATGCCTTAGACTCGCGCCCCCTGGGCCAGAATCTGATGCTCAAGGGAGGGAATGAAAACTGGCTTCGCTTCCTGGTGATTTGTCCTTAGCAATTTCGCCTACAGTTGCATTCACCACTCTTATGTAATCTTCAGGCGCTAGCAAAACTTGCAGCCCCCGCATTCCGGCGGAGATTGAAACCCGTTCAAAGACCGTCATTAGCTCATCCACAAAGACCGGGTAGGGCTTTTTGCAGGCTAGGGCCGTGACGCCGCCACGGATATACCCTGTGAGGGGCTGGACTTCCTTGAGGGAAACGGTTTCTGCTTTGCGATAGCCCGAGAGTTGGGCGATCGCCTTCAAGTCCAGGGTGGTATTCCCCGGAATCACTGCCAACAAAATACCGGCTTGATTGCCGTGCGACCCCTTCTGCTTGCTGCCTTCGCCTCGTACGACTAAGGTTTTGAAAACCTGCTCGGTGGGCAAATGGATTTTTGCCGCCACGGCTTCAGCCGCAAGGTCATTGGGATCGACGCTGTATTCACGCAGCTCGTAGGCGATCGCCTGCTGATCGAGGAGTCGCACCGCATTCGTTTTCATGGCAGTGTATGTACATTCTCTCCATGAACCCTAGTTATAGGGCACTGGGCTGCGGTACGTGCGGGTGTGGTTGATGGGAGTGCGATAGGTTCTGTGGCGACGGGTAGATCGGACGTAATTGCGGCGTCCATAGGCGTCAGTCTGAATCTCACCCTTGTGTTGATTGCCGTTGTGTCGATTACTGTTGTGTCGATTACTGTTGTGTTGATTGTTGTAATAAACATGCCCTCCAACCCCGCTGGAGCGGCGGCGATCGCGAATGATGACCTTATGGGGATAGCCGTTGACCGAATGCCCTCGGTAAAACTGGCGGGAGTGGTGAGAGGAGTTGCTGTAGCGACCACGACGATAATGGGACGCGCGACGGTGTTGATTGCCAACCTGGAGTTTCACGGAAAAACCGTTGCCCTCTAGAACGACGCCTTGGGCTCTAAGGGAATGGCCCGAGCCATGGCGAATTGAGGGATGGGATGAGCCCAGCTGCACGCTGACGCTGCCAGCGATCGCCGGGGGCGCTGCGAACAGGGGAGCAGCCAGCACGACCAGGGCAATAGTTCGTAAGTTCAACATTTGCTGTGCACCTCTTGCTTGAGGCGTTGAGAAGGGAGCGGCGGATGTGAGCCTGACCAATCACAATCGACGGAAAAATCACTCTCAACAGAGAAATCTCTTTCCCCCACTATAGCGCTGCAACCCAACGGTAATTTTGTCTCTTGCCTTGTCGCGATTGTCCGAGCTGGGGCGGTGGGGTGATGGCTATAGGGGGCTGTTAGGAGAGCTGTGTGCTCTCTCAGCAAACTCTCAGCCAATCATGTGCAACTGCTCAGATGCGATTCAGGAAGCATTCAGCGCATCGCGGCATTGTCATAGGCATCGACCGGAAGGTTAGGAGGCATCGCCTGCTTCCCTTCCCCTTTCGTCACGGGAGTCACAGTTATGAAATTGATTACTCGTTCTGTTTCTGCTCTAGTGTTTGCTGGCACGATGCTGGTTTCCACGGCTGCTTTCGCCTCTTCTGCCCAGATTGCCCACCAGGCCTATCGCGGTGAATTAGCTGGGATTCCTGGCTTTCAGCGTTTAGAGCAGGGGCTCAACAGCCGTAAAATCACCGTGGATGACATCATCCAAGCCGCAGGAATGGAGCCCACTCCAGCCCTAAGAAGCTCAGTGCGCAGCAGCCTGCGAGTCATTGCAGATTTTAACTAAGGCTTCTGTCAGAATTCACTGGCTTTAGACCTCAACACAACCACACCACACTAGCTCCTGTCTTAAAAACAGGAGCTTTTCTTTTTCCTGAAGGTTTTGAGCGCTGGATCGTGACGCTGTCCGTCGTCGCGTTTCTGCCTCGAGCGCTTGCAGGACGCTTGGGAGGATTCCCCCATCAAGCTATGATTAGGAATATTATATTTTCTTAAGCTCATCCTATTTTCCCGCTGCGATTGAAGCCTTTTTTAAAACTGCCTGCCTTCGCTATGGAATGCTTCCTAGGGTCACCATGACTCAGTCTGGCTCGCCCCATCACCCTGAAGATGTCCCTAATTCGGTAGATGCTCTCTCTTCATTAGAATCCAAAACCGAAGAATCTAAGGCCGATCTGAGCCATAATCGGGCGTCCTCCCTTCCCGTTCATCATCCGCCGAACCCTTTATGTGGCCTTATTCAGCCCCACGGGGTTGTTATTTTGGCCCAAGGGGATGCGTTACGGATCGTACGGGTCAGTCAAAACCTGGAAAGCCTGTTGCACTGGTCTCCAGAATCAGCCCTGGGGCGATCGTTGCGGGATATCCTGGGCGATCGCGCGTTCGACTATTTGTTGTCGGTAAAACCGGATATCGATCAAGTTTTTCAGGCAACTAATCCCCAATATTTACCCCTGACGCTGGCCTCTGGTCAACCGCTTGAAGGCTGGCTACATTGGGCGAATGAGCATTGGGTCCTAGAGTTAGAAGCTGCGCCTCAGTCTAGTCCGATTGAGCGCTCTGTGGCCCATCGCATTCAGCACTTTCGGAGTAAGGTCGCCCAGCTACAGCAGGCGACGACGGTGCAAACCTTGCTTCAGGATGCGGCGATCGCAACCCAGCAATTAACGCATTTTGATCGTGTGCTCATCCATCGTTTTGAGCCTGACGGGAGCGGTACTGTCGTGGCGGAAGTGACCGCTGTAAAAGCCTTCCCAGGCGATGGGAATCCGTCGGATGAAGCAGCCTTGCCAGAGCCATTACCGAAGCTATTACCGAAGCCATTACCGGAACCCGCCTATTTGGGTTTACGTTTCCCTGCCACGGATATTCCCGTGGTCTCTCGGCAACATTATGCCCGAGGGACGCTGCGGTATGTCCCAGACCTTGAGGCCCCTCAGGTTGGTTTTGTGCCTGCCTTTGACACTGCGGCAGCCGAGCTCCTGCGTCATACGATTGTCCGAGCAGTGGATGACTGTTGCGTCGCCTATCACCGCAATATGGGCGTGAGAGCCTTCTTAGTGATTCCGCTGCTCCAGCAAGGCAAGCTTTGGGGACTGATGGTGGCTCACCATCGAGCGCCGGTGACCTTACCAGTGGCGGTACGGCTGGACTGCGCTTGGCTGGGGCAAATACTCGCGGCAGAACTGGCCCAAAAGGAAAGTCAGCAGATGTTGGTGCAACGGGAACGGCTGAAGGGATTTCAGTCTGAATTTTTAGCGGCGATCGCCCAATCCGACGATTTTGTGAACGATCTGGTTCATCCAGCCCTTCGCCTGCTGGGCTTGGTCAATGCCCAAGGGGCTGCTGTATTTTTTGAAGACCAGATTACCTGCGTGGGTGAAGCACCGCCCGAGGATGACCTGACGTTGCTCTACAGCTGGGCCGTAGACCAGGTCGAAGACAACATCTTTTTCTCGGATAATCTACCCCAGCACTATCCGCCAGCGGCAGTGAATAAGGATGTGGCCAGCGGCATGATATTTCTGCTGGTGTCTGCGGTTCGGCGCTATGCGATCGCTTGGTTCCGTCCGGAGGTTCTCCACACCATTCACTGGGCTGGAAATCCGGCTGATAGCTATCAGTCCGGTGACGATGGCTCGCTGCAGCTCTGTCCGCGAGCCTCCTTCGCGAGTTGGCAGGAAACCGTTCGCCTGACATCGTTACCATGGCAACCTTGGGAAATTGAAAGTGCCTTGGACTTGCGGAATGCCATTGTGGGAGTTCTGTTACGCAAGGCCGATGAAATGGCACGGCTCAATTATGAGCTAGAGCGAAGTAACCAGGAACTCGCTGCCTTTGCCTACGCTGCTTCTCACGACCTCAAAGAGCCCTTACGTGGTATCAGCAACTACTCTCGCCTTTTACTGAATGCGAACCAAGCGCAACTGGATGACAAAAGTGTGGCGCGTCTAGAAACGCTGATTACCTTGTCGCGGCGTATGGCGAACTTGATCGACGCACTACTTCGGTTTTCTCGGATTGGCCAGGCTGAGTTAAATCTTCAGTCTGTGGATCTCAATCGACTCTTAGAGCGCGTTGTTGAAACCCGAGAACTCAGTGGCACCCACGTCTCGATGGAGCTTCGGATTCCTAGACCCTTACCCCATGTCTTCGCCGATCCTGTGCTCCTGAGTGAGGTTTATAACAACTTGCTCAGTAATGCTTGGAAGTATAACCAGAGCAATGCCCCCTGGGTTGAGGTGGGATATTACGACGCCAACGAGCTGCGGGGGCTCCTCGCTTCGGCCACTGAACCGCCTGCTGCTGAACCGCTTGTCCCTGAACCGCTTGCCTCTAAACCGCCATTGGCCTTGCGATCGCTCCCGGCTCCCCTGCTACAAGCGCTCATTCTGCAAGCCCCTATTTTTTATGTGCGAGATAATGGGATTGGCATCCTCCCCCAGCACTGGGACAAGGTGTTTGAGCTCTTTAAACGGCTACATTCCCAGAAAAAATATGGGGGTGGGACCGGGGCTGGACTGACCATCTCCAAGAAAATTATTGAACGTCATGACGGCAAAATTAACGTCTGCTCCGATGATTCAGGCACCACGTTTTACTGGACGCTCGGGTGAGCTACCATGAAAAGGATTAACTTATGTAAACTCCGCATGGAAGCAAGTACTCACGAACTGCTGCTCGTTGCCGAAGATAGCGATGAAGATTATGAGGTTCTGGAGTACATCATGCAGAAGCTGGATGTGACAACGCCCATCCATCGCTGTGAGGACGGTGAAGCCGTCATCGAATTTTTGCAGATGGAGCAGCCTATCTCGGCCCAGGCTCCCAAGCCTGCGGTGATTTTGCTGGATCTTAATTTACCGGGCGTAGATGGACGCCAAGTCCTGACACGAATTAAGCAAAGTGAGACGTTTCAGACGATCCCGGTTGTGGTTCTGACGACCTCTATGAACCCCAGCGACATTGATTTTTGCTATCGCCAGGGCGCCAATGGCTATCTCATCAAGCCCATGGAGATCGAAGATTTGGAAACAACGATTCGTGGGTTCATTGGATTTTGGCTAGAAATTAATATTCCTCCAGAAATAGAAATGAAATCCGTCTAATTGTCGTAAAAATAATTATTTTTTAATGTTTGCGTTAGAGTGGTGGTGTGACCTAGGTCCAGCCTGGGGGCGCAGTAAGGCCCTCCGCTGGTATCACGGATGTCTCCGGGAGACCCGACCATGACTGAGACACAGACGTTATTGATCGTGGATGACTGCGAAGCGGACAGGGAGGTTTTTCGCGAGTATTTATCCACAGATCCTCAGGTCAGCTATGAAATTTTCGAAGCAGAAGAAGCGGCTGAAGGTCTTGCCCTCTGTAAGGAAATTCAGTGTGATCTGATTTTGCTTGATTTTCGCTTGCCAGACATGACGGGACTGGAGTTTTTGCAGCAGCGGCAGCAACAGGCTGGCATTCTCCCTTCAGTGATTATGATGACGGGGGAAGGGTGTGAAACCATCGCTGTGCAAGCGATGAAGTGTGGGGCTGAGAACTATCTGTTGAAGCAGGATTTGGAGGCACGAAGCCTCATCCGGGCAGTGCGAGATGCCATGCGTCAGCGGCGGCTGCAAGTGCCTCAAATCGTGAACCCTCTCCCCGAGGCTATGGCCGCTTCCGTTCTGCGATTTCGCCGGTCTCTGGATCTGGAGGTGGTGGCTGAAGCGGCGGTTGCTGAGATTCGTCACTGGGCTCGCTGCGATCGCGCTAGCATTATTCCGAGCCTGCCCACATCTAGAAAGGCTGGAGCCTATGAGCCTTCGCTTGCCTTGGCCCAAGCCCAAAGTCCCCAACTCACGCAACTCTTGCCCAATGCTGCGGCCAGACAGCGTCGAGGACGAGGCCGTCCACCCAAGCGCCTGCAGCTAGAGCTAACACCCATTCGTATTCCCATTCTCTCTCCTGCCCAGGAATTGCCCTGGGGGTGCCTCCTGCTGGAGTATTTGCCAGGGACTCCGCTTCTCTCAGCCGAAGAGGCACCGGCCTTTGAAGCCTTGGCGGAACAATTGGCGATCGCCATCGACCAGGCAGAAGAGCATCGACAAGCCTTAGCCCAAATTCAAGAATTGCAGAGCAAGACCGGTTCTAAAGTTGATGCTGTTGATGAAGCAACAATTCAGTCCCGTAAATTGCTAGGAAATGTACTCGCTGCTGCTAGTACCCTGGTTAAGCACCGCGCTCAGTTACGTCATGAGCAGCAGGCTCATTTGCTTCAGCAGATTGAAGACCACAGCCGAATGTTCGTCAGCTTGCTCGAAGAGCTGTCTAAAGAGTTGCACTAAAGAGATGCAGCTACGTCGTTATCCGGTGGGGCGTTTGGCGTTCTAGGGCGTTGGCTTTTTTAAGGTCATGGAGCCTTTTAAGTGTTGCGAACTGTGATACGCGTTACAAGTCTCGTGCGCGAGTCAGCACCGGATCTTGGCGGGCAGTATCGGATTCTCAAAGTATCGGGTTCTCAAGGCACCGGGGTTTGCGAGGCTCGGTCTAAAAGCCATCTCGGGCAAGGTCGCGGATCAGCGGAAGGCGATCGCTAATATAGCTTTGGAGCTGTACGGCTTCTTGGGTATTCAGCCCGTGGTTGGACATCAATTGTCCCGTGAGTAGCTGAACCAAGGCATTGTCACCCAAGGTGAGGAGATACTCAACCTGGGTGGCTTCCACAAGTTTCCAAAGACCATGAATGATTGAACTATTCATAACAGTTTCCTTCTCCTAGGGGCATTCCCTATTTTGGGTGTGTGTCTCTCAGAGAGGTGTTCTCTATGGTGTCAGCTCAGTTAATCGCTTTGCCCTGACGAAAACCCTACAGCGTGGGTCTTCTCTCTTCAATGATCGATAGATACCTCCACCTCAAATATGGCTATTTTTCAAACAAATAAGGGAATAAAAAGCTGTAAAACTGATCGATATAGATGAGATCCTATCGACTTATAGAGAGTTTTACTTCTTTCTCATGTCAATCCCTATATTGCTTTCTTTTATCGCAATGAGCAATGTTCTATCGCGACTCTCAAGCGTTGGAATCATGGATTAATAAAGACATTTTCCTGGCTGACCTCAAGGATTAATGTCATTTTTACCAACAATGTCATGGGCCGATTCTGAGGATTGAAGTCTATGAATGGTTGTGCTGGAATCTTCAGAGACTTTGAGACTGCTGATGCGGTTGAAATATCTGAAACGCCTCTCCGGGGGATTAATCCAGACGATCGCTTCCAATGCCTCTCCCTTTGCTTCTCCATCCTCTACCGTTAAATCACTCATGCTGTTCTCCCTAGGCACTAGGTTTCAATCGGTCATCATAGTTATCTAACTGGTTAGAATGAATGAAAAGACAAAACAACAATGAAAGACAAAAACATTGCTTCCTACACTTTTCTTTTTTCTAATCACTTAAAAGAAGTTATAGCTGCCTCCCAACCATAAGGCCGCGATTTGACAGGCCCTACCGAAGCTCGAACTCAGAGACATGCACTTCCTTCGGCTAGTATCTCGTCTAATCGATGCAAAACAAAAGAAAATCTTAATTTTTAACAAAACTACATGATTGACGGAAAAGCTAGGCTTTCGCCCTGGGATCTTTCCTTCGAAAGCCCCTTGTGTATTGGCTCAGCTTACTTTTTGGCAGTTTATGTTGCCATGGAGGTATGCTTCTTTTGCTCGATAGATCTAAAGTAAGTCTTAAGTAATTAGTGTATTTTCCAGGATTTGAGCAGCTTAGCCCACCATCTGTTTGAGCGACTCTTGGGCTTCCTTGCGAAATTGTTTGGCCCGTCGAAAGAGTTCTTTGCCGGAATGGATGTACGACTCTTCGTAGCAGGTGGTGAATAGTTCTAATTCGTCTAAGCCGTCACTAATGTGGTTGATGGCGTAGTAGATTTTGCTGGCTGGGCCTGCTGCGCTGGCTGGATTTGGCATGGATTTAAACAGCAAATCTGCTTTCTCCTGAATACTGCGACATTCTTCCAAATACGCCACAAAGGTATCCATGAGTTCATCATCAAAGGGATCGGCTGCTAAGTCATTGATCTGACGATTGAGCGGGCGAGTAATGTTGTTGATATGCCGGGTAACGGGGTTGTAAATCTTCTTCATCCAGTCACCGATCGCGACTTCCGTGGCACGACCGCTGCTCCTTTTTTTTGCCTGATTGCGAGCTTCTCGGCTTTTCTCCGTACGTGCTTGGGCTGCTTGCTTGGCCTGTTCGTAGGCGTTGTAAGCTTTTGAATCAATGTCAGTTGCCCCGTAGTAGCGCAGGCGATCGTACTGGCGGCGACTGTCTTCGTCGCCGAGCACTTCGTAGGCTGCATTGATGCGAATAATCTGTTCTGAGGTGGCCTGGGGCATCGATTTGACCGGTTTGCCCTGTTTCTCGGGGCTCGTGTTGATGACACTACCCACTTGGCTATCTGGATGGAACTGCTTCGCTAATTTGCGATAGGCCTGTTTAATCTCGCCCTGGCTTGCGCTGGATGTGAGGCCAAGGATCTCGTAATGGTCAGGTGTTGGCATGGCGATGGCAACGGGATTAGACAGGCATGGGCATTGCAGTTCCCATTCTAAATCGGACCGTCGTTTCTCCGGTGACCCCGCCCCGAAATTTAAGTATCAACTTAATATCGGGCTATCCGCTTAATATCAAGCTACCCACCTCTGGTGACCTCAGCCTCTCCGTTGTGACCGATTTGAACTAAACGAACCCCGTTCAGCGGAGAGTTTCCCGTCAGACATCTGCCGTTTAATCCGTCCCGCTCGGTGCCGAGCATGGCTCATGGGTCGGCTGCCGTAGGTCTCCCGCACTGTTAGGTAGGTCTCAATCACTTGGCGTTCTTGCTGGGTATTCGCCTGGGCCAGATCCTGGGGCGAGAGGCCCAACTGCCACAGAGCTTCCGCCAGTCCCGGAGCTACGTAGGCAGGGCGATTGACGTGATTGTCGAGGAGCAGCGCCACGCCCAGTTCTGAGGTGATTAGGCGAGAGAGCGAGAAACCATCGAGGCTGCTTTGGCGCACAAAATAGAACTTGTCCAAACGGGTCACGGCATGGAACACTTCGGTGGCTTGGACGATGGGGTCGGATCCGGCGATCGCAAATCGGTAGGCCCAAATCGGCAGCCGCAGAAGGCTCTTTTGAGCATGGCTGTTCAATCGAGTCCCCTGGAGTGATAACCAGCCCCGTACGCCGTCAGTGCCGTCTACATCTAACCCAAACTGGCTGAAGTAATGGCGAAATTCATTGGGATAACGCTGCTTTAGTTGTGTCAACAATTCTGCGAGTTCGCCAGGGCGTTCCGGACTCCCGGCAGTCCACTGGAACATGCCAAAGCTCAGGTACTGGCTGTCCCAAGTATTGACCGCGTCCAGGTAGCCTTCATTTTCAGAGACGGCAGCAATGACATTCATCTCGGCGTGGCTAAGGCGCTGATTGGCAAGGAGCGATCGCGAGGTCTCAATAAAGTTGCGAGATTTTTGTGTGCCGCGTCGGAAGAGACCATTTTTGTACGTCACCCCGACGATGTCGCGACGACTCTGTTTGAGCCACTGCGCAACGATATTGTCCTGCTCCCGGACAAACCTCACGGTTTCTCGGCGAAGGGCCTGTTTGCCCTGGGCCTCGTTTAATACCGTGGCAACTTCCAGGGCACCGGTTTCTGCGCCGGGAATGCGCAGGACTTGACCCACCCGGAGCTTGCTGGGGTCGGTGATGCCATTGAAGATGCTGATGTCCATCCAACGACTGCGATCGCCTAGGGTCTTCTCCGCGATGCTATAGAGATTGTCACCCGACTGGACAGTGTAGGGATATTCCAGGGGCGGGGGGACGCCGGGAACCAGGGGCGGCGGGGGCAGTTGTGCGGTGCCGGGGAGTGGACCGATAGAAGGCTTCTCACTTGGGGCTGTAATGGGCAACTTCAGTACCTGACCCACACGGATATCGCGAGCATTGGTAATGTTGTTGAGCTTGGCAATTTCACGCCAGCGATTGCCGTTGCCCAGCGTCTTTTGAGCAATGCGAATCAGACTGTCACCGGCTTGAACGGTGTAGGTCTGGTTGGCTGAAACTTTAGGGCTTTCTGTTGGTGATTCAACAGACCCCGTCGATCCGCCTGCGCTACTCTGGCTCGGGATACGTAGGACTTGGCCAATGCGAATGTCGCGGGCATTGGTGATGTCGTTGAGCTTGGCGATCTCGCGCCAGCGGTTGCCGTCACCCAATGTCGTTTGGGCAATGCGAATCAGGCTGTCACCGGGCTGCACCTGGTAGGTTTGAGGAGCTGAGGATTCCGGTGGTGGCGCAGACGTTGTTGTTGCATCTGGAGGGAGTTTCAGCACCTGGCCAACCCGGATGTCGCGGGTGTTGGTGATGTTGTTGAGCTTGGCGATCTCGCGCCAGCGGTTGCCGTCACCCAATGTCGTTTGGGCAATGCGAATCAGGCTGTCACCGGGCTGCACCTGGTAGGTTTTGGCCTGGATGTTGGGGGGCTTAGGGGTTGGTGTTGTGGGTTTTGGCGTTGGTGCTGGAGGGGCCTGTGCTGGAGGGGAGGAGGTTGCTGAAGAGGAGGCGGTCGCCGGAATCTTCAGCACCATGCCCACACGCAATGCTCCAGGGTTGCTCAGGTTATTGAGCTGAGCAATTTCTCGCCAGCGGTTGCCGTCACCGACGGTTTTGCGCGCGATGCTGGTGAGGGTATCGCCGCTTTTAACGGTGTAGTTCGTGGTGGTTTGTCTGGAATTGGTTGGGGTCGTTGTTGAGGTCGGTGCTGGCTTTGAGGGAGCTGATTTTGGGGGGACTGGTGTCGGGCGAGCGATGGGGGCAGAGGCCGTTGGATCACTGGGCAGCTTCAGAACCATGCCGACCCGCAAATCTCGGGCATTGTTAATGCCGTTCTGTTTGGCAATCTCTCCCCAACGGTTGCTGTTGCCGAGGGTTCTGCGGGCGATCGCACTCAAGGTATCCCCCCGTTGCACGCGATAGGTTTTGGGCGGATAGTCCGTTGCAGGTAGCCGCAGCACCTGACCCACTCGAATGGCGCTGGGATTGGTAATGTCATTTTGCTCAGCCAGCAATTGCCAAGCATTGCCGTTGCCGAGGGTTTTGCGGGCGATCGTGGTGAGCGTATCGCCGGACTGCACAGTGTAAGTGTTCATGGGGGAATGAAGCGGTGCCAGTCTAGGGGGCCAGTGATGCTAGAAGCCAATCTAGGGAGGATTATCTCCGTAGCGTTAGCCGGGGTTCCAGTCTTATTAAAAACCTAATTTAGACGCTCTTGCCACTGGGACATGACCTCCTGGGCCTTGGGGTAGTTCGCCATGTCTGGTGGGACGAGTTTGGCCGCGGCGATCGCCAGACCCCACTGGCCTTTTTGGGCACGGGCCTGGGCAATATTAAGAATTTCCCGACTCCAGGCATCTCGGAGGCGATTTGCCTCGTCGGAGGCGGCAATGCCATCGGGGATACCGCGCGCAATGGCGATCGCTTGGTTGTAACTCGAAGCGGAGCCCGGTCGCAGCAGTGCCTTGGCATGCTGTAGCTGGGAAGGTGCCTGCCACTGGGCAATGGATTCCTGAGCGTCGGGATAGGCCCTGAGATCCGAGGGCACCAGACGAGCCGCGGCGATCGCCCCTAAATAATCCCCATTGCCGGAGCGCTCCTGGGCCAGCTTCATCATGGATTGGCTCCACAGATCCATCTGAGCCCGTGCTTTTTTATAGCTGGGATCGCTGGAAGGAATCCGCCGAGCCTGGGTCATGGCTTGGTTGTAGGTTGAGGCTTGACCGGGGCGAATTAGCTGGCTGGCTTCTGCAAGGCGTTGTTGGCCGGGGCTGTTGAGGTCGCCGTTGTTTGGGGCGCTGTTATTTAGGTCGTTGCTATTTGAGTTGCTGCTAGCGGAATTGTTGCCGTCATTGCTGCTGACGAGATTGTCGCTGTCTGGACTGTTGTTTGCTGGACTGTTGTTTGCTGGACTGTCGTTTGCTGGACTGTTGCTAGCTGAATTGTCGTTTGTTGAAGATGACTCAGTGACAGCCTCGTTGGGGCTGC
Organism: uncultured Pseudanabaenaceae cyanobacterium; assembly: GCA_938017515.1. Classification (GTDB taxonomy): domain Bacteria; phylum Cyanobacteriota; class Cyanobacteriia; order PCC-9006; family JAAUQQ01; genus JAAUOP01. Next base: position 20,816 of record CALIJJ010000220.1, on the reverse strand, counting down.
GATTACCGCTACGGTTGTCGGGCTCTGTGTCAGAGGCATTGCTTTCTGGTGCATTGCTCTCGGGTGCATTGTTTTCAGGAGCCGCGATCGCACGATTGGGATCACTCGTGCCACCGGTCGTCCCACCTGTGTTGAAGGGTTGTGCCGTGCCCTGATTGTCTGGGGCAGCGTCGTTTTCCGGGGGCTTGCCGTCCAAAGAGGCATTCGTTTCGGGATTGCTATTGCCAGGATTACGACCGGGTTGGTCGCCCCCCTGCCCACGATTGAACAGACTCAGCAGTCCAAAGGCCGTGAGCAGCACCAGACCCGCCGCGCCGAGCAGTTTTAGGTTGAGCCACCAGGGCAGCTTGCCTTGGGTTTTGGTTGCGATCGCCGTCGAGGCTCCATCTTCTTCGCCATCCGATGGATCCAACGCAATGATCGGTAACCCCCCATCATCATCGTTCTCTAATTCGTTTTCCAGTGCGTTGCCAGAAGCCGGGGGCATGATCAGGGGGTGGCTCGCCGAGGGCGCTACGTCGATGGTTTGAACAACGCCTGAATTGCTGCCGGAATTGGACCCTGGTTCTGGAACCAGTTCCGCCTCGATTTCTGGGTTAGAGAGATTGGGACTGGACCAGTTGGGAGGAATGGTTGTAACCGTGGGATCGGTTTCTGGAAAGCCAAGGGGTCGCTCTACGGAGCCGCTAGATCCAGATCCAGATCCAGATCCAGAGCTGATGCCGTCCACTTCACCGGAACTGTTACCCATTTGCCCGTTGGGTCCTGGTTCCGGATATAGGCCGGTGCCCGTGCTGCCGGGTTGCTCCGGTGCCACGATCAAATCGGCCCAGTGCCAGCTTGAAGCCCCCGCTTTGCCGGCTTGATATTCTTGACTCGCTTCGTAATCAAGATTGTCATTGCCGTTGGAGCTACCGGGGTCGGGATGGTTGGCTGTGTCCTCTTCTCCAGCATGGTGGGCTGACTGGTGCTCTTCCTGCCAAGCAATGGCGTAGGGGTCCTCTCCAGATTCTTCCTGGGGCGTCGCGATTGCTAGCCCCGTACCGCCTGCCAGTCCTGGGGTACTGCCAGACGCGTTGCCGTTGCCGTTTCCATTGCCGTTGCCGTTGCCGTTCGCAGGCGTCGAGCCATTGCTGCCCGCCGTTGTGCCGGTGGGCGTCGTTCCGGATGTTGCACCACTGGGAGCAGGCACGGTGCTGTCAGTCCAATTCCAGCCTTCGCCAAAGTCCTGGCCATAGTCCCCATCTCCACTGGTGGGTACATAGTTGATATCGAGGGGCGTCACTGCGGTTTCTTCCTTGCCTGCGGAGACGCCCACGGGGTCTCGCTGGCCAGTGGTTTCAGGAGCCGCTTGGAAGGTATAGTCGCCGATGCTGAGGGGGGTTTGCTCGGGCCGCCAGTAGTGGTCGCTAAATTCCTCCATGCGTTGAGCCAGTAGGGCATTGAGGGAGGGGAGGTCCGTTAGCTGGTTGCCCTGCAAGGCGTCCAGTAGAGCTGCGGTAAAAAATCCTTGGCGAATACCCGATGCCTTGCGGGAGAACTGGCCTTTCTGGGGCTCGCAGGATTGGACCGTGGCGATGCCAAATTCCTTGGCCAGCTTGGCGGTCTGGATGCCCACGGGGGTCGCGAGGGTGCCCTCGTTGTGATTCATGTCCAGGAGCATGAGGATGCGATCGCAGGCGGATTCCTTCAGGAGCTGATAGAGCGATCGCAGCTCAATCCCCGTCTCTTTTGCCTGTTTGGGGTCACCATCCACCGGCATCCAATAGTCGTTGTCCTCTGTGTGGATGCCATAGCCGCTGAAGAGAACCCACAGTTCATCGTCGGGCTGGAGGGCTTCATCCACGAGCCACTGGAACCACTGCAAGATCGTGGTCTGGAGCGGAAAGGTCGATTGCCCCAAATGCAGCGCCGAGGCGGTGGTCAGCAGCAGGCAGTTGGCGGGACTGACCCGACCACTGCTGAGCAGTTCCCGGCAGAATGCCTCCGCATCGTTCTGGGCATAGCTCAGAGCCTGGAATGCAGAATAGTTATTGATGCCGATGGCGATCGCCCACTGCCTACCCATGGTGAATCCGCTCGTTGGTTAAGTTCGTTCGTGCGCCACTGTCCGGCGGGGATGCCCTTGGTGGAGGCTCCCTCAGACGGCAGCAATCTAGCACAGAAATTTACCTTCATCCCCAGAAAATCCCCAGAGGCTCTGTCGGAAGGAAAAGCATCGGTGGTTAGCTTTACGGAAAGTTTTCAATCACTTTGGCAAGATTGCGACCCTCTCGCTACGCCGAAATGGCCACAGTTTGTTAAAACTGAACCACATTCATTCGGCACTGTATCTATCGGGCACTGTATTCACCGGGCACGATATTCATCGGGCATGGTGCGGATAGCGCTTGGTCTTTGGCCAAGTGGCTCAATGCGATCGGCAAACTCTGGACGTTCATCAAGTGGGATTGATCATGCGGAATTCTTTCTTGGCCCTGGCTCTGGCGGCGGGTCTTGGTTTGGCGGCTCTGCCGGAGGCGATCGCCCCGGCTCCAGCCCAGGCCTATGTTGCGGAACTCGGGGTAACCATCGACAACGGGGATAGCAACAGCTACGCTACGCTGCTCCGTCGCTCGGAGCAGGTGGCTCGGGCAGCGGCCCAGCGCTCCTTCGACAATGACATTTTGGTGACGTCGGTGGCGGTGACGATCACGGGCAACTATCGCGGTCTGGAGGTGCCCATCCTGACGCTGAATGTGGGTCGCTATGACTGGCGCGCTCAGCCGGATCCCAAGCTCTGGTCCACCTACTACAGCATGAGCAAGAAGCTGTTGGGCTTTGGCTCGACAGACACCCAGTTTTAAGCCTTCGGGTTATCTGACTAGAGGATGCCTTGCCCCTTCTTCGACACCAATGCCGAAGGAGGGGCAATTGTTTTGAGAGGAAAAAAAGCTGGGGCTTGGGTCTGGTCGGTTTTCTGCTGGGCCGTGTTGTCTGCGGGGCCCGATGGAATTCAACGGCAGTGAATTGCTGCAAGCTGGGCTCGCACCTGACTCAAGGCTTGTTTTTCGTTTCGTTATCTTGTGGCTTTGCGTTGGTTTTTGGAATGGCAATTTTCGGAATGGCAGCTTTTGGAATGCCAGCTTTTGGAATGCCAGCTTTTGGAATGGCAAAGTAGGAACCGAAGAAGAACAACAGTCCTCCCGATAGATGCAGCAGCGACGCCAGTGACACCTCATTGAGATTTTCATTAATTGCATCAATCACCAGAAGGCCCGACCCCAGCAGAAATAGCCAGCCAGCCCTTACCTCGCGTTTTTCCATCGAGTGCCTTCCCCAGACCATCTGGGCAACATCATCGCCATCGCAAAGGATACAGAATGGCTGACAACCAAACGGCTAACTAATGAGGATTATTGCGTTCCGTGGGTTTGCATAAACCTCATCGTTGGCTCCCAGAAACCGCTGGTATCATAATGGTTTGAATTCCGATTGACTTCCGGGGACGAGCTTGTGACAGAGACAAACTTTGACTTCTTGAAAAACAGCGATCCGGCGATCGCCAACCTCATCAACGACGAGCTAGGCCGCCAACAGGATCACCTAGAACTCATCGCCAGCGAAAACTTTACCTCCCCGGCGGTCATGGCTGCCCAGGGCTCCTGCCTCACCAATAAGTACGCCGAAGGTCTGCCCAACAAGCGCTACTACGGCGGCTGCGAGTTTGTCGATCAGGTCGAGCAAATCGCCATCGATCGCATCAAAGAACTTTTCGGAGCTGCCCACGCCAACGTCCAGCCCCACTCCGGTGCCCAGGCCAACTTCGCCGTCTTCCTGACGCTGCTCAAGCCCGGTGACACCATCATGGGCATGGACCTGTCCCACGGTGGCCACCTCACCCATGGCTCCCCTGTGAACGTGTCTGGCAAGTGGTTCAACGTTGTTCAGTACGGCGTCAGCAAAGAGACCGAGCAGCTCGACTTCGACGAAATTCGCAAGATTGCTCTGGAGCATAAGCCCAAGCTCTTGATCTGTGGCTATTCTGCTTACCCCCGGACCATTGACTTTGCCAAGTTCCGCGAAATCGCCGACGAAGTGGGCGCCTACCTGATGGCGGATATCGCCCACATCGCGGGCCTCGTCGCTGCGGGGCTCCACCCCAGCCCCATCTCCCATTGCCACGTTGTCACCACCACCACCCACAAGACCCTGCGCGGTCCTCGCGGTGGCCTGATCATGACCAACGATGCGGATCTGGGTAAGAAGTTTGACAAGTCTGTCTTCCCCGGTAGCCAGGGCGGTCCCTTGGAGCACGTGATTGCAGCTAAGGCTGTGGCCTTCGGTGAAGCGCTCAAGCCTGAGTTCAAGGACTATTCGGCCCAGGTGATCGCCAACGCTCAGGCCCTGGCGGCTCAGCTCCAAGAGCGGGGCCTCAAGACCGTCTCCAATGGCACCGACAATCACTTGGTGTTGGTGGACCTGCGCTCCGTCGGCATGACTGGCAAGGTTGCTGACATGCTGGTCAGCGAAGTCAACATCACCGCCAACAAGAACACTGTTCCCTTTGATCCCGAGTCTCCCTTCGTCACCAGCGGTCTGCGTCTGGGCACTCCGGCGATGACGACCCGTGGCATGGGCACCGAGGAATTCAAGGAAATCGCCAATATCATTGCCGATCGCCTCACCAACCCTGAGGACGCTGCCATTGAGCAGCAGTGTCGCGATCGCGTTGCTGCCCTGTGCAGCCGTTTCCCGCTCTATCCTCACCTGAACTCTCGCCAGCCAGCGATTGCCTAGAGCAACTGCCTAGAGCAACTGCCTAGAGCGACACATTAGACCTCTTGCACGAAACCCAAAGCCGCCCCCATCCCCTAACCCCTTACCCCCAATTCTGGGGGAAGGGGAGCTTGAAAATCCCTCTCCCACGCTTGGGAGAGGGATTTAGGGAGAGGGCCAGTAGAGTGATGCAAGAGGTCTATTATTCTGGGGTCCTGCTTTTATTCTGGGGTTCTGCTTTTCGTCAGTGACAGGCCAGGACCGGCATTTCATTTCCTAAGCGCGACTCCCTTTAAGGGAGTCGCGCTTTTTTTGATCTGAATCCTTGAGCCGAATCTTTGAACCGAAGCTTTGAGCTGAATCTTCGAGCGGGGCGTATGGGGACCCAGACGGATGCGATCGCGTCCTAGGACGTATAGCACTCAAGATCTTGTGCTAAATACCTCTATTGGGCAGCCCACATCATTTTTGAGTTAATGTGATGTGGGCTGACCGTTACACAAGTTGATAAACTTCCGTTAGTCTAAATCGAGTTCCATTGAATTAAGGTCGCTTAAATTTAATGGCTAGGGTGCTCAATGCCAATTCTCGTTGTCTTGAAAGCTATATAGAGCCTGAATTTTACCGGATAAGAGTAAAAAGCTGAATCCAGCGATCGCAGGTTTTGTCTAGATTTCATCACCTGACTTTGAGTCGATCGCATTAGACTCTGTTTGGCCTGTAAACCCCCAAACTCCCCCAGCACTGCCAATGCCAGCCCAGCTCTACCATCTGATCTCTTTTGTTGTTGCCGCCGCCGTCGTCCTGGCGGTAACCCCGACGGTGAAGCACATCGGTTTACGCAGCGGCAAGGTTGATAAACCTAACCATCGCAAAATGCATAGCCAGCCCATGGTGCGCCTGGGTGGTGTTTCGATTTTTGTCGGTGTGCTTGTCGCGCTACTGACCATCTGGTCCCTCGGTGGCTTTGGAATTTTGCCGCCTGAGAAGGAATACGAAATTTGGGGCGTCACCCTCGGTGGATTGATGTTCTTCCTGATTGGTTTAGCCGATGACCTCTGTGACTTGTCACCGTTCTCCCGGCTCTTCTTGCAGGTGGTGGTGGCGTCCATGGCTTGGCAGGCTGGTGTACAAATCGAATTCTTGACGGTGCCGCTGCCCGATGTGGGTCTGGTGACGCTGCCTGACTGGCTCAGCCTGCCCATCACCACCATTTGGCTCGTCGGCATGGCCAATGCGATCAACTGGATTGATGGTTTGGATGGATTGGCGGCTGGCGTCTCGGGCATTGCGGCCGTGGTCATGTTGATTGTTTGTCTGTTCATGAATCAGCCCGCAGCGGCGGTCATTGCTGCCGCGCTGGCGGGGGGCGCCCTGGGCTTCCTGCGCTACAACTTCAACCCGGCCCAAATTTTTATGGGGGATGGTGGGGCCTACTTCATGGGCTTTACCTTGGCTGGGGTCGGTGTGGTCGGCTTGGTCAAGAGTGTCACCACCGTGGCGGTCCTGCTGCCTTTCCTGATTTTGGCTGTGCCCATTCTGGATATGTCAGCGGTGATTTTTCAGCGCCTGCGCAGCGGTAACTCTCCTTTCATTGCCGACAAGCGTCACCTGCACCACCGTTTGCTAGAAACCGGGCTCTCCCATCGAGCGACGGTGCTCGTGATCTATTGTTTGACCCTGTGGGTCGGCAGCTTGGCCATGGCGTTTTCTGGAATCCCAAGCGGCTATGCCTATGCCGCTGGCGCAACAGCGTTGCTGAGTTATGCGGGCTGGCAAGTCAATCGCGTGAGCCGTCAGGCAAAATTGGAGGGACGCGATTAATCGCGTTGGTCCCGATGTAAGGAGCGATCGATCTTGGCCCGTTCTGCTGAAATTATTTGTGTGGGTACTGAATTGCTGTTGGGGGATATCCTCAACAGCAATTCTCGTTTTTTGGCCCAGGAGCTTGCCGCCCTTGGCATTCCCCATTACTACCAAACGGTGGTGGGCGACAATCCTGAGCGGTTGAAGCAGGTGATTGCGACGGCCTGCGATCGCGCCAATCTGCTCATCTTCACCGGGGGCCTCGGTCCCACGCCTGATGACCTCACGACGGAGACGATCGCAGATTATTTTGAAACGCCCCTCATCGAACGCCCCGAAATCGTCGAAGATATTCGGCAAAAGTTTGCGGGCCTGGGCCGCACCCCGACCGCTAACAATTTCAAGCAAGCCCTGTTGCCAGAGGGCGCGGCGATTCTTCCGAATGCAACCGGAACGGCCCCTGGATTAATCTGGTCGCCCAAGCCCGAGCTGCTGTTGCTGACCTTCCCGGGCGTACCTCGCGAGATGCGCACTATGTGGCGTGCGACGGCGGTGCCTTATTTGAAGCAGCAGGGTTGGAGCCAGGATCAATTTGTTAGCCGTACGCTGCACTTCATCGGCATTGGTGAGTCACGCTTGGCGGAACAGGTCACCCATTTGTTTGAGCTGCAAAACCCGACGGTGGCTCCCTACGCTGGAGAGGGCCAGGTCAAGCTGCGGATTACGGCGCGATCGCAGTCAGAGGCCGAGGCACAGGCGTTGATTGCCCCGGTGGAGAAAGAGCTGCGGGCGATCGCGGGCAATCAATGCTTTGGCGTGGATGACGACACCCTCGCTTCTGTGGTGGGTGCATTGCTCCAGCAACGCAGTGAAACGCTAGCTGTTGCAGAATCCTGTACGGGCGGTGGCCTCGGGCGTATCCTGACGGAGATCCCAGGCAGTTCGACCTATTTCTGGGGGGGCATTATTTCCTACGACAATTCGGTGAAAGCGCGTGTGCTGGGGGTCGATGCCCAGGTGCTGGATGACCTGGGGGCCGTAAGTGCCCCGGTGGCGGAGCAGATGGCCCTGGGTGTGCGCAAACAGCTCCAAACCACCTGGGGCCTCAGCATTACGGGCATTGCGGGGCCAGGGGGCGGAACCGAGACGAAGCCCGTGGGCTTGGTTTATGTCGGTTTGGCGGGGCCTGATGGGTTTGTCACCCATCAGGAATGCCGGTTTGGCGATCGCCGTGGCCGCGAAGTCGTCCGTCTCCTCAGCGCCAATTCCGCCCTCGACTTGCTGCGTCGCCATCTTCTGAACCCAGCATGAGGCCAGATGCTTGGCTAGGACGTAACGAGGATTTGCTGTGCTTCCAGGCTGGGATTGCCCTGGAGGCGAGCGACTTCAAAGCTCTGCTGAGACCCTGTTCCGTCTGCATCAAAGCTCAGCACACCACCGTCGTACAACAGCGTGGCCCGATTGTTCTGGGGCTGACTTCCCAGGACAAAGGCACTCTGGGACAATGCGCCGGGCTGGAGTCCTTGGAAGTTAGCTGCGGAGAGCTGGAGCTGACTGTCGCTGGAGAAGCCGGTGATCGTTTTGCCGACATCGAGCAAACTGCCATCGCCTTCAAACAAGGTATCTGTCCCCCAAGTTGCTAAGTAAACATCAGAGGTGTCGGTATCGGCTGCATTAAAGGCATTGGCATTAATTGCCGATTGGGTAATCACGGAACCTTGGTCGATGGTGCCCAGGACCGCGGCTCGACCCTCGCCCACGGCAAACCCATTGATCGATCCCCGGGCGCCGTCTTGGACAAAGGTGGTCCAATTGCGACGGGATTGGAAATCGCTGGAGACCACGAGGGCAAAGGGATCGGACTTGGTGTAGTCACCGACGGCTTGACCGTTGATGGTTTGCTGGTCGCGGCCCGCTAAGCCGGAAAAGGCTCGGCCACCGATGTAAACATTCCCGGCTTCGTCGGCGGTGATTGAGCCCTCGTAGACCCGGACTGCATTGGATGCACCATCGGAGAGACGGGCGATCGCCAGTTGTCCCTGCAATACCTCCCCAGTGTCTGGATTGATCCGGGCATAGTAGGTTTGATGAGGGCTCTTGGAGTTGTAGGGGTCATTATAGGCGTCGTACTTGACGAGGGTTTCTGTGGAGCGATCCTTGCCATTCCAGCGGAAGACCGAGTTGCCCCCCGCCACTTCGCCCAGGAAGTAGAGCTGGCCGTCGCGACCGATGGTAATGCGATAGCCCCGGGTGTCGGCCATGTCGTTTTGCCCATCGGTGAGCGTGTCGGCGTCGTAGCCCCAGCTGCTCCACTTGGTGTCGAGGTTGCCATCGAAGCCCGTGAGGAAGGCGACCTGAACGGGATTGCCGTCCACGTTGTTGTACTTGTTGTCGTACCCTGCCACGTAGATTGCGCCGGTATCCGGGTCAATGGCGACATCTTCCACATAGCTGCGGTTGAGCGTGGTTTGGGCCAGTTGCGCACCGTCTGGGCTCCAGATCGTCACGGTTTTGTTGTGCAGGGTGACGACCGTGCCATTGTTGGCGATCGCCACCCGATCCACCGTCGCCCCGCCCAGATCCTGGGACCAAAGCACCTGGTCGGCCGCTGCATTGAGCACCGCGATGCCAAAGTCGCCGCCCGCAACGATGGTGCCGCTGGCGCGGTTCACGTCCATGTCGTTGAGTTCGTTGCCCAGATGGGTAATGGAAAGGACTTCCTGGCCACTGGCGGAAAGGCGCACGATTTGTCCCGCACTGTTGAGGGTGGAACTGAGGAGCGATCGCTCAGCCGCCGCACCCACGGCTGCCATGCCAAAGTTTCCGGCCACAACAAGCTCTCGCTGGGGTGAAAACTCCACGGCACTGGCGGTGTCATCCGCCTCCCCACCCAAATAGGTCGCAGCGCTGACTTGAAGATTATTGGCTGTGCCGAAACTGTCTGGTGTTGCTGATAGGACTAAGCGATAGTCTGTGGTCTGATCGGCTGTGATTTGCAGCTGATAGTTTCCCGCCGCTAGGGTGCTGCCCAGCAGTTCAGTACTTGCCCCATCACGGTTGGCAGTTTGCAGCACATTACCCTGGTCATCCAGTAGTGCCACGCTGGCATCAGCGTTGAGCCCTTCTAGGACGAGGTTAAAATCGCTGAGCTGATCCAGGCTGAATGCGTAGGTTGCGCCGAGGCTGCTGTCCGAGCTTGTGCCGACTTGTCCATTGAGGGTTTGGGTTCCGTTCAACAGACTGAGGTCAACATTGGTTGAGGCAACAAATGAGGACGGCACAGTGGAGGGGTTAACCAGTGGCTCCGGAGTGGGTGCTGGTGCAACGGGAGAAGCCGGAATGGGCGCTTCTGCCATGGGAGGCGGAGAAAGAACTGGCTCAGAACTAGGCGTTGGGGAAACAGGTGCTTCGATCATGGGGAGCACAATGGGCTCTGGCTGGCTAGGCGCCTCTTCCATCACGGTTGGCTCTGCAATGGCTGGAGCTGCCAGGGGGGCAGGAGACGACGCGGGACGCTCTGGAACAGGGCTGGCTTGGGAAGGAGATGGCTCAGAGACGACGGGCGCTTCTGCTGCGACGGGAGGAGGAGAACTGACCTCGAACGTGAACGGTGCATCAATGGTTTCGATGAACTCTGCCGGGAGCAATTCAATGCTCGGCTGCGTGGGGGCGATCGCCTCGGATTGAGAGGGCTCCGGCGTTACGTCTGGTACTACTTCTGGCGTTACCGGCGTTGGCTCTGGCGTTACTTCCGGCGTTGTTTCTGCCGGGGCCATGGTTGCTTTGGGGGCCGCTAATGCTTCATTGGTGCGGGCCATTGGTTTTGAGCCAGCAACTTTTTCAGCTGGTTCGACCGTGACCGCCTGTTCCTGGGGAGCTTCGATGATTGGTACCGGCGTTGGCGTTGGTATCGTCTCGGCTTCCGTTGCGGCCATTACGGCTAGGGCATCAAAGGCTGCAGCGGCTTCGACGTCTTCAGAGGCCTGCTCGTTGTCGAAGACCTCGTTTTCGAAGACATCGATCGGTTCAAATAGATCAGTCTCATCAAAGCGGTCGTCCATGGGCACGATAGGGCGAAGCACGGCCATTTCTTCCATGACGCGTGCTTGCTCGGCATTGTCTGCCTGTTCGATCTCGTCAAACAACCCCGCAAACTCATCGGTGGGTGCATCCGCCACGAGCTCAAGAGCTTCGGCTGCGGCTCGTTTGGACGGCGTGTTGGTCGTTCTGGGCTGTCTGATGGGAGCGCTGTTGGAGAGGGCTGCAACCAAACCGGAGGTTTCGACACCAGAGGTTTCGACTGGACGACTGTCCACGGTAATCGGTAAACGACCCGCAGCTTGAAATTCTTCAACAATGCCTTGAAGGAGTCGGCCTGAAAAATCGGCTGCTTCTAAGGCTTGAATCGTTGGATCTTGAGACTGCTGGGCAGGGGCTTGGGCAGGAAGCTGGACCTGAGCTGTTTCAGGCTGTGCTTGACTCTCTGCTGGCAGGGGATTGGCTGGCTTGAGCGAGACGGCTGCTTGCTCTCCCACCTGTAAACGGTTGTTCTTCGCCGCTGTTGCCGAAGCATCCTCATCCAGGCTTTTGCTGAGTGGATCGACGAGAAAATATCGGGAACGTTGCTTGCTTCGAGAGACTTCGGAGCTAGAGTGAGAGCTGCTCATGATAAAACGCTGCTGTCGAGAAGCTGTGATAAATCATGGCAGATGCAGCGATATGTCGTAGAGAATTCAGCTGAAAGGCTCAGCCAAAAGGCTTTGTCTACGGCGAATGCTATTGAGTGTGACCCATCCACGCCATCATCTTAAGGAGATTACGGATGAAATGTGTTTAGGAAGTTTGTTTTTTGACTAAAGTTGTCTTGAGTAAGGCTTGGGTAGAGAGTATCAAATCGTCAAATAGTTGCTTATACGCTTTTGAGAGACTATTTATACGTTGCAGGAAGAAGGGGCGATCGCCTGCACAGCTCGTTTTCCTGCCAAATGAATTTCTCCGGAACGAGTCTTGCTCCAAGTTTCGGCCTCACGGGGCATCACCACGGCACGGTGTAGATTCATCCTTGTAGCGGAAAGTTGAGGGGACGCGATCGGGAAAAGACTCAAGTTTTGCCCCCGGCTTTCTTCCGCGAGGGAGAGTGCACCGAGATCAATCAGGATCTCCTTATTTCCCAAGACGCCTAGCGTGGGACGAACACCGCCTCGACCTTGATGGGTGAATGTGTTGCGTGCCCCGGTAGAGCTGCCGCACTGCGGGCGCATACCATCGCGATTGGATGAATTGTTGCCCTTAAGCTGACGAACAGCTAATGCTTCTAGCTCTTCGGCTCTGGATGAGGGGATGAGCAAGGAGAGTCGCAGGAGAGGGGGGAGGGTCGGGGACGTTCGAGCAGGATTGGAAGGGGTTGCTGTTGGGGGGGCTGAGGTGGGTGTGGTCGGGGTGGAGAAGACGGGGGGGACTGTGGTGGGAGGGGAGATTGCAGGTGGTGGTGTGACTGAAGGCGGCGTCACGGATGGCGGTGTTGCTGGGAGAGCAGGAACGATGCTCGAGGGTGTCGAAATTTCGTTGATGACGTTACTAAACTCTGGCAGAACGGCAAAGCTAAATTCTGGTTCTGGACTGTCGCTTAAGTTGAGTTGCAACCCCGTAGAACTGGGGTCAGCTGCAATGATGTCGTTCCCATCGTCAAGGCTGGCCTGTAGCCTGTTGGCCGTCAGCGTTAATAATGATTCGTTGCCCTGGGTTTGAATCAAGCTTTGATTGGCCATGGAGATGCTTCCAGGCGTCGCGATCGCCAGGTCCCCCCCTCCGGTCTGACTATTTGTTGTGATTAATGCAGCTGAGATTGTAAGAGAATCGCTGGCTGAAAGGTCAATATTGCCACCACCCGCTTCACTGGTCGTTCTGAGACGGCTATTTTCTCTGATATCAATGCTTTGAGCGGCTGTAACAGAAATATTGCCCCCGCTAGAAACGGTTGTCGTTTCAAGGATGCTTCTATCCAGGTCGAGAGAAATGAAATCAAGGGCGATATCGCCTGCTGTTGCCCCGCCAGGCTTTGCTCGCGTGTTGATGCTGCCACCTTCCATCGTGACTTCCGCGCCTCTGATCTCGACCTTTCCAGCGTTTAAGGCGGATTCTCCGACTGCTGTGCTGATGTCACTATCTTCCAGGGTGAGATTACCTTGCAACTCGCTAAAGAGGATATTGCCACCTGCTCCATCGGTATCCGTCAGGATTCGACTACCGTCGAGATTCAGCTGATCGAGTTCTCCAATGTGTATGATGTCACCCGCCGCGTTACTGGGCGTTGAGCGGGTTTGAAGAGCGCTGTTGCTGAGGTCTATTCTCCCAGATGTTGCTGGAGCAGCAGCTATATCCTTTGTAATCTTGAGTGTGATATTGCCGCCGCTGCCATCGGCTAGGGTGGATATCGAGCTACCAGACATTGCTAGGTTTTGGGCATAAACGGAGACATTCCCATTGGGAGCAGCGCTACCGCCTAAAATTTGCGTGCCGTTGAGTGTGATGTTCTGCACCTCCTCGGGCAATGCCCCCGCAAGAGCGACGGTGCCATCGCCATTGAGCTGGAGTTCTGCTGTGGGACTCTGCTCCACACCACCCAGCACCAAATTATTTTCAGGAATATTGATTTGGCGACCCCCTAAGAGCAGTTCCCCGCCAAAGAGAACGATATTTTGGCCTGGATTAGGGTTGAACGCCAGACTACTCGCATTGGTGATCATCTGAATGGGGTTGGTTGCTGCTCCATCAAAAAGCATTGCCTCAGGAGCACCATTAAAAAGATCATCGTGACCGATGCCAAATCGTTCTCCCCCCGCTCCTCTCACCGTACTACCGGAGGTCGCGACGAAATTGCTGATGTCGATGTGGGAATCGGGACCAAAAACGATACCACCGGGACTGAGCCAAAAAAGGTCGGCTGAAGTCATGCGATCAAAACTTTGTGTGCTCAGTAATCCCCCGATTTGGGTGACGTTGCCGCCATCAACGCGCACAAAGATTCGTTCAACGCTGTTGGGATGACGAAGTGTGAGGTCGATGGGGCCAGCTACAGTGATTAAGCCATTAAAGAAAGAGAGCGATGTATCTAGGGTGTTGAAGTGACTAAAGCTGGAGAACTGGTTGCTGCCGTCGGGAGAGACTGGACCACCGTTAATGCTGCAATCACCCAACGTACAATTCAGGTTTCTGGGGTAAGTGATGCCGTTGATAGGGCTGGGGGCGATGGAATCCTGAGCCATCGCCATCTGTGGCACAAATGCTATCCCCACACCACCCATGACAATGCCCAACGCGAACTCAGAGGCTCTGGTTGGGAAACTCAGTGTGAAAGGAGTTGCACTGGTCTGGAAATGATCGAGAAAGCTGAAGAGCATGGACGGATCGCAAACGGATGATGGCTTAACGGATGACGATGAAGAAATGGTAGCGACGCCTGCTCTCAGTCTGAGAATGCCCAATTCCCAGTTCCCTTTCCACAGAGCATAAATAGGGCTTCCGGCTGCCAACTCCTCTGGCCAATCTTTGGGCCAATCTTTGGGCCAATCTTTGGGCCGGTCTTTGGGCCAGAGACTGGCAAGCCCAGGTATCCCTGTTAGGCTAGAAATTACGTCAGTTATTCAAAGCATTTCGCGATCGCCATGGCCCAGAACTCTGCTCTGCAATACCCCAAAACTCGCACCACCGAACAAACCGACAACTACCACGGCACAACGGTTTCGGACCCCTACCGCTGGCTCGAAGACCCGAACAGTGGAGAAACCCAGGCCTGGGTCGAGGCACAGAACCGGGTCACCCAGGGTTACCTAGCAGAGTTGGGTGAGCGGGGTGATATCCAGAAACGACTGACGGAACTGTGGAACTTTGAGCGCTACGGCATTCCCTTCAAGCGCAAGACGGAGGCGGGAACGCGCTACTTCTATTTCAAGAACGACGGTCTGCAAAACCAGAGCGTTTTGTATACCCAAACCAGTCTCGACGGTGACTCAATGGTCCTGCTCGATCCCAACACCCTGAGCGACGACGGAACCGTGGCGCTGTCTGGTTTAGCCGTGAGTGACGATGGTCAGCGGATGGCCTACGGTCTCTCCAGCTCCGGCTCCGACTGGCAGGAGTGGAAGGTGCGCGATGTGGCCACCGGCAAGGACCTCGATGACCACCTCAAATGGGTGAAGTTCTCGGGGGCATCCTGGAAGAGTGATAGCTCGGGCTTCTTCTATTCTCGCTACGACGAACCCAATGCGGAAACCCAGTTTGAGGATGTTAACTATTTCCAGAAGTTGTACTATCACCAAATTGGTACGCCCCAGTCTGAGGATGTCCTGATTTACGATCGCCCCGACGAGAAGGAATGGGGCTTTGGTGGCGATGTTACTGAAGACGGCAAGTACCTCGAAATCTCCGTTTGGAAAGGCACTGAGCGCAAGAATCTCGTCTTTTACAAGGATTTGAGTAACCCTGAAGCTGAGGTCGTTGAACTGATTTCTGAGTTTGAGGCTCAGTTTAATCTGATTGATAATGAGGGCACGACGTTCTGGTTTAAGACGGATCTGGATGCGCCACGGGGCCGGGTGATTGCCATCGACATCACCAAGCCCGAGCGCGAGAACTGGCGGGAGGTGATTCCTGAGGCAGAAGAAACGCTTCAGGGCATTGGTGTTTTGAATAATCAGTTTGTGGCGTCGTATTTGAAGGATGCGCGATCGCAAATCAAAATCTTCAGTTTTGACGGCAACTTTATTCGCGAAGTCGAACTTCCCGGTATTGGCTCCGCCGGTGGCTTTGGGGGCAAGCGGGAAGATACCGAAACGTTCTTTAGCTTTACCAGTTACACCACACCCACCTCGATCTATCGCTATAATCTGGAGACGGGCGATCGCGAGTTGTTCCGCCAACCCACCGTAGACTTTAATCCCGAGGACTACATCACAGAGCAAATCTTCTACAGCAGCAAAGACGGCACCAAGGTGCCCATGTTCATTTCCTACAAAAAGGGACTGGAGAAGAACGGAAAGAATCCAACGATTCTCTATGGCTACGGTGGGTTCAACATTTCGCTGACGCCCAGCTTTTCGGTTTCTAATCTCGTGTGGATGGAAATGGGAGGTGTGTATGCGGTGCCGAACCTTCGCGGCGGCGGCGAATATGGTGAGTCCTGGCACCAGGCGGGCACGAAGCTGAATAAGCAAAATGTGTTTGATGACTTTATTGCGGCGGCGGAGTGGCTGATTGCGAATCAATACACTGCCTCGTCAAACCTAGCCATTTCCGGCGGCAGCAACGGTGGTCTCTTGGTCGGTGCCTGCATGACCCAGCGGCCCGACCTCTTCGCAGCGGCGTTGCCTGCGGTGGGAGTGCTGGACATGCTGCGCTTCCATAAGTTCACCATTGGCTGGGCCTGGTGCTCGGACTACGGTTCCTCAGAAAATGCCGACGAGTTTGAAGCACTCTATGCCTACTCCCCGCTGCACAACCTCAAACCGGGGACGGCTTATCCTGCGACGATGGTGACGACGGCGGATCATGATGATCGCGTGGTTCCTGCCCACAGTTTCAAGTTTGCGGCAGCCCTCCAGGCGGCCCACCAGGGCGACAATCCGGTGCTGATTCGCATTGAAACGAAGGCGGGGCACGGGGCCGGAAAACCGACGGCGAAGATCATTGAAGAGGCGGCGGATAAGTGGGGCTTTTTGCGATCGCATCTAGCCAGCTAAGGTTCCAGCCCTTCATCGCTGTTTACATAACGACTAGGCCAATTGAATAACTGGTATAGCTTTTGCAGGGGGACTGGAATGGCGCAGAACAAGGCTGTTGTCATCACTGACGGTCTTGTTCCGTTTCACCCCTTTCATCTCAGGGAAAGCAACTCTAGGTAACCGCTATGTCTAGCCCTCGCAAAGCTCCGTTGTTCATCACCTTGGGTGCCGCGATCGCCACTGCCGTCGGTGCAGGCGTTGCCGCCAACCAATCCCAGCCTGAATTACAACCCCAGGCAAATCTGAACCAGCTAGCCCGCACAGAACTGGCTCAAACTGAGGAGAAAGCGGGTGATAAAAACGTCAAGGAAGAGGGGCAGACGCAACTTGAGGCGATTGTGAACGATACAGCAGATAACGATGCGATCGCCGCTGCGCCCCAAGTTACGACACCAAACCGAGACCATTCTGCGGACAAACCAGACCAACCCAGTGCCGAACAATCCCCATCAAAGCCTGCTTTCACGAGCGCGACAGCACCAGAGGCTTACCTAACGCTAGCTCACCAAGACCAACAAAAGCGTGGCGAACCGTTTACACCACAACCCGTCCTTGTGAAGGATGAGGCCGTTGCAGGCAGTAACTTTGTCGAGGTTAAAGCGAAGATGCGCCGGATTGTGCGCGATCGCGATGCCCAGGCCCTACGAGAAATTTCCGACCCCAATATCAGCCTCACCTTTGGCCGACCCATCACACTGGATACCCTCGATATCGATAACCCAGATGCCATCGTCTGGAAACAGCTAGAGCGAACCTTTGATGCGGGCTGCGCCACAGATACGCCAGAGCCTCCCTACGAGTATTGGGCTTGTCCTCCTTCATTCCTCGCCACTGGAATTGTGCCTCAGCTCGATCCCTACGAAAGCATTATCATCACCGGCAGCGATGTGGCCGTACGGAAATTGCCCAGCCTAGGCAGCCCCGTGATCACGCGCGTTTCCAATGTCGCGCTCAAGACGGGCGGCTATCTCTCCTATGACCCCGATGCCCTGTCTGAAGCGGAGCAACAGCAACTCGACGATTGGTATCGCAGTTCTTCAACCAATCAGGGCTGGCAGTATGTGCAGCTCGGCGACGGCCGCAAGGGCTTTGTGTCCAGTCGCTATGCCTTTTCCCCCATTGGCTATCGCGCCGTTTTCAATCAGACCGATTCCGGCGAATGGTCGATGACAGCCTTTATTGCGGGAGATTAGGTACTGTTTAGACAAGCTTTTTGGATAAGCATGAACCAATGCAACGAAGCCGCTGTAAACCGTTGCCGAGCGTAACGATCGCCTAGCGAAACCTGGCAAAGCTTCTTAGGGTGAAGGCAGATTTCACGTTGCGCTGATGCTGCGCACTTGCCATGACCTCCACCCTGCCCCAGACCCCGCTGGCTAAACGTATCCAGTCGTTTTATGACGAATCCTCAGGACTGTGGGAGCAGGTTTGGGGGGAGCATATGCACCATGGCTACTATGGGACAGAGGGGCGCGATCGCCCCCAATCCCCCCAGCAGGCCCAGCGTATCCTCATTGAGCAGTTGCTGAGCTGGAGTGGTGTGCAATCACCGGGCAATGTGCTGGATGTGGGCTGTGGCATTGGTGGCAGTACGCTGTATCTATCGGCCAAGTATGGTGCGTCTGCAACAGGAATCACGCTGAGCCCCGTCCAGGCCAAGCGAGCTGAGGCGCGGGCTGAGGTGAATGGCTTTGGGGAGAAGGTGACGTTTCAGGTGGCGGATGCCTTGGCGATGCCCTTTGCGGATGAGTCCTTTGATTTTGTCTGGTCCTTGGAAAGTGGCGAGCATATGCCGGACAAGGCTAAGTTTTTGCAGGAATGTTGCCGGGTGCTGAAGCCGGGAGGGACGTTGCTGGTGGCGACCTGGTGCCATCGTGACCTGGCGGAGAAGGGACCGCTGTCGGCGCGGGAGCGGAAGCATTTGGAGGATTTGTATCGCCTCTATCACTTGCCCCACGTGATTTCGCTGGCGGAGTATGGGGCGATCGCCCAGACCCTTCCCCTCCAAAAGATGCAAACGGCGGACTGGTCGAAGGCGGTGGCTCCGTTTTGGGATGATGTCGTGCGATCGGCGCTGAATCCGAAGGTCTTGTGGGGCATTGCGACGGCGGGTTGGCAAACCTTTGAGGGGGCGTTGGCGATTCCGTTGATGCAGGAGGGCTATCGGACGGGATTGATTCGGTACGGCTTGCTGGCGGGAACCAAGGCGTAGGTTGGGTAGAACGCAGTGAAACCCAACAGGTATGGATTTTGCCATGGCATTGTTGGGTTTCGCGTTGCTTTACCCAACCTACCGTCCGTGGTGCGCAATAGAGATGGGAGGGCGCGGGATGCGCGCCCCTACCGTTGTTGGATCAATTATTTTTGGGGTGTTGGCTGTGGTTGTTGATGCGAATTCTCGGACGTCTGGTTCTCGGGGCTCTGGTCCGTTGTTTTCTCGGGATTGGTTGCGATCGCTCTGGGCTTTCTCTCGTCCCCATACGATTGTAGGTACAACCCTGAGCGTGTTGGCCTTGGGAGCAATGGCGATGGCGTTGGTTCCGGCGACGGTTGCGGCACCCTCTGCGATCGCCATGGTGGGTTGGCTTTTGGCGGCGCTAATCCCGAGTCTCTGTGCCAATGTCTATATCGTCGGGCTGAATCAGCTGGAAGATATTGCGATCGATCGCATCAATAAGCCGGAGCTACCGTTGGCGTCTGGGGCCTTTTCGGTGCGGGAGGGGCGTTGGATTGTGGCGGTGACGGGATTCCTCGCGATGTTCCTGGCAGCGTTGCAGGGGGCGGAGCTATTTTGGACGGTGGCGCTGAGTTTGGCAATCGGGACGGCCTATTCGTTGCCGCCGATGCGGCTGAAGCGGTTTCCGTTTTGGGCGGCGTTGTGCATTTTTGGCGTGCGCGGTGTTGTTGTGAATTTAGGATTTTTTGCGCATTTCCGGCGATTGTGGAGTGGTCAGGGCTTTGATTTTCAGTCTTTGCCTGCGGAGGTTTGGGCGTTGACGGCGTTTGTGATTTTGTTTGCGTTTGCGATCGCGATTTTCAAGGATATTCCGGATTTGGAGGGCGATCGTCTGTTTCAGATTCGGACGCTGACGGTGCGCTTGGGTGCGTCGTTTGTGTTTAACCTGTCGCGGTGGGTGCTGACGCTGTGCTATGGGCTTTTGATTGGCTTGGGCTTAGCGGGAGTGTTGGCGGTGAACCCGTGGTTTTTGGTCATCAGCCATGGGGGATTGCTGGGGCTGATGTGGTGGAAGAGTCGTCGGGTGGAGGTGGGGCAACAGCAGCAGATGACTCGGTTTTATCAGTTCATTTGGCGACTGTTTTTTCTGGAGTATTTGCTCTTTCCGGTTGCTTGCTGGTTAGGAAAATTCTGAGGGTATTTGCTTGAGTCTGGCTGTGGGCTGAGCTGTTGGCTGTGGGCAATTGTTTTGCCTTCTCGGCAATCGAGCTGGGACGCTTGGGACGCTTCATCCTGCCCAATCTTCATCCTGCCCAATCATTGATCAACTTCTGCAACTCCGATTTGACCTTTGCGGGGGAGGTTCTGTGTAACCGGAGTGTGTTGCAGTGATTGAACTGTAGGAATGATTCCAATTCTTTGCGCAGGGCAAGGAACAGCGCATCGGTTTTTAAGACTGTGGGTTCCAGTGCGAGGTGATGAATGTGCAACCGTGATTGATTTCTCTCGGCTTTGCAGTCCATGCGAGCAACCAGCTTTCCGTCCCACAGAATGGGGAGAGAGAAGTAGCCGTATTGTCGTTTGGCCTCGGAGACGTAGCACTCAATGAGATAGTCAAATCCGAACAGTGTTGTCATGCGTTTGCGCTGGATGACAAGATTGTCAAAGGGTGAGAGTATCTTGAGTTTGCTGCGGGATAACGGTTTGCTGAGCAATTCTAGAGCGTTTGGTAATGCGTGGTAGAGCTGACCGGCAACTTCAATCTGTAGCAGCTCTCTGTTAGAAACCATCTCCTTCAATGTCTTAGAAATAAGCGGCTTGGTGCCGTTCCGCAAATAGGCAATTTCGGCTGCCTGACCCAATCCGTTTGCACGTAGATATTGCGTAATCAGAAACCGGGCGTATTCTTCTGGCTCAGGCAGGCTCGTCTCGGTCCCTTCTGGCAATACCCGCTCTGTAAGGTCATAAACCTTATGAAAGTTGACCCGGTGCGGCACCATGAGGTCTCCCTGCATAAACAGATATTCCAGGGCACGTTTGGCGGGTTTGGTTGTCCATGCACCGAGCTTTTTGCCAGTATGCTCAAAGTCTTTGGCCATCAAAGGCCCTTCGGTAGCAATGCGCTGGAGCACCAATTTCATCATCTGTTCATCACGCTTATACCAGTGTTTCTGCTCTCCGGTTGCGAGTGCATGTTTGCGAGGCAGGCTGAAGCGGTAGTCACGCATGGGCAGGTAGGCTGCTGCATGGGACCAGTATTCAAAAATCTGTTTGTCGGCTAGTAGCTGATCGAGCTG